>JBEKQH010000359.1:0-2907 GCA_049519915.1 Opitutaceae bacterium | reverse complement strand
GAATGCCATGCCCGTCGAGACGCAGGCCGCTGCCGATCATCGAGCCCTCCGACGGCAGGCCGGCGCTCAACGCGTTGTTGCCATTGGCGGTGTAATCGCTGGGCGGCACGCCGTGACCGGCGAAATGATAGACCAGCACGACATCGGCATCGTAGGTGCCTTTGGGATCGTCGGCCTTGGGCGCCTTGTTTTCGCGGTTGGCATAATAGAGCCAGAAATGGGTGTTCGTCCCCGGCTTAAGATTCGGAAGGCTGACCCAAACAAACGCTTCATCGAGGACCGAATCGTATTTTTCGATGTGATACGGAAGCAGGGTTTTGTCGTCGTCGGCGACAAATCGCAGGTCGTCTCCGTTCTCATTGGCGTTGGGGAACAGAAAATTTCCGTCATGCAACCGGACCAGCACCGGCACCGTCCCGATCGGATCGGCGATGGCCACGCCGGCGGCGGTCGTGTCGACCGTGATCTTTTTTCGCAGCGTCCAATCGCTATTCCACCACGCGCGGGCCGGAGCGCATAAGGTCAGCGCGACGAACCAGCCAAGGAGAAAACATTTCAATGAGCTACGGCGGACCAGCGAGGGGATCCACCCCGAAAAGTGATTCGGCCTAGATCCTGTTTTTGACGACGGGTTAACGGTGCGCATTCTCGTATAGGTTGAAGATGGAATCGGGTCGTAAGGGTTTTAAATATGGGGGAATCCCCCCTGAAGGTCGCATAAAGTTTGGTCCGATTTACGGCGATTCTCGACCCGCGAAAGGCAGCGTCAAGAAACGCGGCTGACGGCAGCGGAATTTCACCTGTTTGCAGCGGAACGGTAACACGATCGTAACAATTCGGGAGCCGGTGAGGGCCGGTCGTCGCACGCCGCCGCATTGAATCGAACGCTGGCCAAACAGGTGAGATCCTTCGCTGGCGCTCTGGATGACAAACCAGGGGGGCTTCGCCACACCCTAAACGACGGCCCGCTTTTTGTCATTCCGAGCCTGGCGAGGAATCTCACGAATATGTCCGATCTTGTGAGATCCTTCGCTGGCGCTCTGGATGACAAACCAGGGGGGCTTCGCCACACCCTAAACGACAGCCCGCTTTTTGTCATTCCGAGCCTTGCGAGGAATCTCACGGTCTTGAGCGGCCGCAGCCGCCAATCTCATCCGAAATGGCGGAGCCATTTGCTCAGGAGCCCGTGGGCGAAGCCCGACGGGCTCCTGCTAATAATCGATCCCGGCGCGGAAGGTGAGGCGGATCTCGTGGGCCTGCGTCGTCGACTGGCTGGTCAGCGGCACGGCCGCGTCGATGGATCCGGTAAAATGATCCAATAATTGGATACGGCTGCCCACGCCAAAACTCTCCAGCGTGAAACGGGAGGCTTCTTCCGGAAGCACCGGACTGTTGTTAGTCACCCAGCCGGAGTCGTTAAAGACATAAACCCGCCACTCGCCGGTCTTCTGGCCGAGCCAGCTGACGAGCGAAGGGCTGCGCAGTTCGAGCGAGGTGCAAAAAGCGTTGTCGCCGGGCACTTCGCCTTCAAGATAGCCGCGCACGGTCTCAAGGCCGCCGGCGCTGAATTGCTCGCTGCTTAAAAGCGGCTGGTCGGCGATCTGGCCCTGAATCTTGCCGAAGATCTGCAGTTTCCCCGGCAGTTCATGCGTATGCGAAAGATCGCCGCGAAAATAGATAAAACTGCCGCCCGCCCCAAATTTGCTGTTGTCAAAGCCGGCCGACGTGCTGCCCAGTCCGCGCAAATGGAAAGTGATGCCGGCATTGAATTCGGTCGAGCATCCGGCGCCAAATAAGGTCGCGCTGTAGTTCGCGCTCAGGGGATAGTAGGTGACCGGCGACGCCGTATCGCTGCCATTGACGATGATGTCCTGGTCGAAATGCTTGTAATCGAGCCCCAG
Source organism: Opitutaceae bacterium (assembly GCA_049519915.1). Lineage (GTDB taxonomy): Bacteria > Verrucomicrobiota > Verrucomicrobiia > Opitutales > Opitutaceae > DASRHD01. The sequence goes on along the minus strand of JBEKQH010000359.1, from coordinate 1,006 downwards.
GCTGACCGAGTCGTAAAAATTCTTGCTCGCGGGCAAGGTAAAGTTGGCCCGGACCCCGAGGATGCTGCCGCGGCCGGTGACGGCGGCGCCTCCCAGAGTCGAAACATCGCTGTCCTGCCTCGTCCCCTGCACCATAAGGCTGAGTCCTTCGACGCTGGGAACATGGACAAGGTAGTAACCCGAAAACACCTCCGCATTGCTCAGGTGCTGAGGCGCCACCTGGAAGCTGAAGTTGGCGGAATGCCCCAATTGCCAGAGATTGTTGTCGGTGACCGAGCCATTCAGCCGCAGAGGCGTGGTGTCGGCGCTGTATTGGTTGTTCAATTCCAGACTCGCATGCAAGGGAAGGGTGTCTTTCACGTTCAAGTCGATATCGACCGTGCCGGGTACTGCTCCCTGGGTCATCGTCGGCGTGACCTGGCGGTCCGGCCACTGGTTCAAGGCGACAATATCGTGCGGCACATCGTTGAAATTTACGACCTTGCCCTCGGCCAACGACGGTGCCTGGGCCTTGATCTGGTTGGGAGAAAAATAGCGCGCACCCCGCACGCGCAATCGCCCCACGGTGGCTTCAACGACCTGGAGATAAATGACGCCGTTCTGCACTTTCTGCCGGGGAATTTCCACCAGGACGGCATCGTAGCCTTTGGCGTGATACGCCTGTTCCAACGCGCGGCGCGCCTCCTCGATGTCGGCGTTGGTCCGGCCCGGACCGAGAAACGGATAGACCGCCTCCTCGATTTCCATTCGGGACAGATGATGGGCGCCTTTGACCCGGTACTCCTGGATAAAAAAATGCGCCGGGCCTTGGTCGGCGGAGGGAACGGCGGGCGGCCGCGGGAGCTCAATTTCGCCGGTGACCGGCAGATCTGCGGGCGGCGCGTTAGGGATAACGCGCCCTGCCTGGGCCGAGGCCGACGCGGCCAGGCAGAAGGCCAACGACAGCGCCATCGTCGCAAAAATTGGTTTTTTAAAATTGAACACGGAGAGCACGGAGAACACAGAG
>JBEKQH010000358.1:0-2915 GCA_049519915.1 Opitutaceae bacterium | reverse complement strand
GTCGTCCCAGACCTGCGCGCCGCGGCCCCGGACGAGCGTAAGACTGGCCCGCGCGTAATTTTTTAGCACAAACGCGTCGTAGAAGTCGGCCGTGCTGGTCCGGACAATGCTCTGGTTGCTCATAGCGAAAAAGGTCAGCCTTGGACGATTTCCGTGCCGATGCCTTTGTCGGTGAAAATCTCCAGCAGCAGGCTGTGCGGTAGGCGCCCGTCGATAAAATGCACCCGCTGCACCCCCTCCGTCAGGGCGCGGATGGCGCTCGCCACTTTGGGGCGCATGCCTTTGTCGATGATGCCCTTTTTCTTCAGGTCGTCGACCTGGCTGATCTTGAGTGTGGAAAGAAGCGACGCGGGATCGGCGGGATTCGCCAGCAGGCCGGGCACATCGCTCATGTAGACCAACCGGCGAGCGCGCAGCGCGCTCGCGACGCGTCCAGCCACGAGATCGGCGTTCACGTTGTAAAGTTGCTTGCTGTCGTAGCCTTCGGCAACGGGCGAGATGACGGGGATAAACCCGTCGGCGATTTCTTTCTTGATCAGCTTTATCTTCACTTCGGTGACTTCGCCGACAAATCCGAGATCGACCGTGTTCCCATTGTCATCGGTCGTCAGTTTCTGGCAGACGAGCACGGAATCGCCCGACATGCCTTTCGGTTTCGCCTTGGCCCCGGCGATGGCTTCGCAGACGTCCTTGTTGACGACTTCGTCGAGGGTTTTCTTCACCAGCGCGATCGCGGCCTCGTCGGTCACGCGCAGGCCGTTGACAAAATCGGTCTTCAAACCGGAGGTTTCCATCGCCCGCGTGATGGCCTTGCCGCCGCCGTGCACGACGACGACATTGATGCCGACCGCGGCAAAAAAAGCGATGTCGTAGGCCACCCGCGCGCGGATGGCCGGATCGGGATCATCCATGAAGCTGCCGCCGTATTTCACCACGAACGTCGACCCGTGAAAATCCTGGATGTAAGGCAGGGCCTCGAGCAGCACCTTCGCCTTGGCGGTGACTTCAGCAACGTCCATGTTTGGTCAGAATTCGCCGCCGAAGGTTGAGGAGAAAAAAACAGGCTGGGAAAAAAGGCTCACGGGAAGTTTTGGCGAAACGACGTTGTAATGCACTCTCGGTGCGCATTTCCACCATAATTTTCGGTCCTGCAAAATCGCTACAATTCCGTTACACAAAAAACGGACCTTTTGAATTCTCCGACCGGCGCAAAAATCGGCTTCACTCCACGCGGCGTCGCGCCCACTCATGGTGCATGGCCAGCACCTCCCTCACCTTCACGTCCCGCGCGGCGCACCGCGCATGGCTCGACACGCAAGCCGCCCTGCCCGGGGGCTTCCGCGTGGGCACCGCCCGTTTCGATTTCACGCCGCGCGAGGCGCCCAAACCGGCCAAGATGACGCTGACGTTGATCGCGCTCGACCGGCCGTCGCCGGATTTCGCCGCGGTCTTCACCCGCAACGCCTTTCCCGGCGCACCGGTCATCATCGGCCGCCGGCGCTTGGACGAGTCGGCGCTGGGCGCCATCCTTATTAACAACAAAATCTCCAATGTCTGCGCCCCCGGCGGCGTGGAAACGGCCGAGCGGGTGTGCGCCGGGGCGGCGCAATGCCTCAAGCTGTCACCGACGGAAATCCTGCCCTGCTCCACCGGCGTCATCGGCTGGAGTCTGCCGTCCGACGCGATGCTGGCCGCGTTGCCCCGAACCGCGGCCGCGCTCGCCGGCGGTTCCGTGTTACCGGCCGCGGAAGGCATCGTGACCACCGACCTTTATCCGAAAGTCAGGCGGGCGACGGCGGGGGGCGGCAGCCTCGTCGGCATCGCCAAAGGCGCCGGCATGATCGAACCGAACCTTGCGACCATGCTGGTCTATCTGCTGACCGATATCGCGATCCCGCGCCATGAGCTGCGCGCCCTGCTCGCGCGCACGGTCGAAACGACCTTTAACACCATCAGCATCGACAGCGACACCAGCACGTCCGACACCGTCGTCTTGGTCTCGTCGGGCCAAGTCCCCTGCGCCGACCGCGCGGAATTTGAGCGGGCCCTGACGACGGTCTGCCGTGATCTGGCGGAAGACATTGTGCGCAATGGCGAGGGCGTGCGGCATGTTATCCGCGCCCACGTGCGCCACGCCCCCGATACCTTGACCGCGCGCGCCCTGGGCAAAGCCATCGTCAATGCGCCGCTTTTCAAGTGCGCCGTGGCCGGCAACGACCCGAACGTCGGCCGGCTGGTGCAGGCCATCGGCAAATACGTGGGCGCATGCGCTCCGGCGCTGGACCTGTCGCGGCTGCGGCTGCGGATGGGCGGACTGGAGATTTTCTCGGGCGGGGTATTCCGGCTCGATCCCGAAAGGGAAAACGCGCTGGTCGCGCACCTGCGTTCGGCCGAACTCTACGCCAGCGCTCCGCCGAAAAACGGGGTGTTCGCGCCCCCGATCGACTTTCCGCCGCACGAGCGGTGCGTCGAAATCGAGGTCGATCTGGGCGGCGGCGCCGCGGAGGCGACCGTGCTCGGCGGCGACCTCACGCACGAGTACGTGAGCGAGAATGCGGACTACCGCAGTTGAGTCGGCGTCGTATCTTACAGGATGTTTGGCGACTCGGGCTGTTCAGACTTTCAGACCTTGTTCACGTCAACCGGTCTCACCGGTTGACGTGAACGACCTTGGCCGGCGGGAACCCGTTAAAATAGGTCGCGGAGGCGTGGCTGTAGGCGCCGATGTTAACGCTGTAAACGAAATCGTCGCGTTCGAGGTTGGGCAAATTCTCCGCCATCGAAACGACGTCGAGCGCGTCGCACGTCGGGCCAAAGACCGAGCTGATCTCGGTCGGGCCTTTTTTGAACGACTTGACCGGATATTTGCAGTGATCGAAGATGACCCCGGAGTAGGTGTGATAAACGCCGTCGTT
>JBEKQH010000357.1:0-2920 GCA_049519915.1 Opitutaceae bacterium | reverse complement strand
CCAACGTCGGCGGCAAATAATCGCCCCTTCGCCATCAAACAAAATCAATCGAATCCTTTTTAACATGAAAAACATCAAAAAATTCCTCCTCGGATGCATGGTGGCGGCGGGAATCGCCCACACCGCGTCCGCCCAAATCAGCCTCTATCTTTCGCCCGTTTCCCAAACGATCGGCGTGGATGGGCTGGCTAGCTATAATCTGGTGGTGAAAGGCCTCAAGGGAAGCGCCGACTACAATGGCCCGGCCCTCGGCGGTTTCGACGTTCAGCTGGACTATAATTCGGCGATCGCCTCCGCCCAATCGGTGACCTTTGGCAGCATGCTCAACCTCTCGCAGGACGATATGCAGATTTCGGACTTGAGCGCGCCCGGCGTGATCTATCTGTCCGAAACCTCGTTCGACTCGCCCGCGGCGTTGGAAAGCGCGCAAACCAGCAGCTTCACCCTGGCCACCATTACCCTCGAAGGTCTGACCCCCGGCACGACCCTGCTGTCCTTTGATTCGACGTATGCTCCCTCTCTTACCAATGAAGATGGGTTTACGCTGGATTTGGCCGGTGGTGCCGTCGGCAGCTCGCTGGCTGTGATTCCCGAGCCGTCTTGCACCGCGGGACTGACCGCGGCCCTCGCGCTGGGCTTTTGCGCGCTGCGTCGCAAGTTTTCCAAGAAATCGGACGGCCAAGCCTAAGAAACATCCCACGACCGCCAGGCCCAGCTACCAAGCCGGTTCTGTTTCGAACGGTATAAGCAGACTGATTTCGAGAAATATAGACTAACGATTGGCGCAATCCGCTAGGCCATGGAAGCCGGCGGGTTGCGCTGATCTTGTTCACAACTCGTTTCAAAACCAATATGAAATGGCACCTCATCGCAGCGTTATTTCTCGCTTTGACCGGCACGATCCTGGCCCAGGAGCACCCGACGGCCGCGAGTGGACTTTTCAAGAATGATCGCGACGCCGCCAGTTACGCTTTTGGGATGAACCTTGGCCTGGGATTGAGAGCCGGCCGAGTGGACCTGAGTACGTCGGCGGTGGCGCAGGGATTGAAGGATTCGTTGGCCGGGGGCCCGACCTTGTTGACGGAAGCGGAAATGGCGTCGGTGCTGGCCGGTTTCGGCCACCAGAAAAAAGACCCGGCCGCCACGCACACCGGATCATTAGCCGAGGAAAATCGCCCGGCAAAAGCGTTGCCCCAGGATTTTGGGAATGGACGTTTGGAGAATGAGGGAGACCGGGCCGGTTACGCTTTCGGGATGGAAATGGGCCGGGGTTGGCAAGAAGGCCAGGTGGACTTGGATCCGGAGATGACTGTCCAGGGATTGAAAGACGCGCTGACGGGAGACGCGACCTTGCTGACGAGGGCGGAAATGGACGCTGCCTTGGCCCGGTTCGGTCGCGAACTGAGAGTCGTTCAGCAACATCATCGCGAGCGAGTGGCCGAAGAAAATCGCCGGCAAGGAGAATTGTTTCTCGCTCGGAACAAATCGCGTCCGGGCGTGGTGAGCCTGCCCAGCGGCCTCCAATACAAGGTCACGGCCCAAGGGACGGGTCCCCACCCGGCCCTGACGAATTGGGTGAGGTTGAAATATCGGGCGATGCGGATCGATGGCTCGGAATTTGAAAGTTCCGCGGCCCACCCGGAGGCGGGCATCGTGGGCCTGGGCAGCGTGACCCAAGGTTGGGCGGAAGCCCTGCAACGGATGAGTCCCGGAGCCAAGTGGCGGCTGTTTGTTCCGCCCAGCCTGGCTTACGGCAAAGACGGTTCGCCCGGGGTGGGCCCTAACGAAACCCTGGTTTACGATGTCGAGCTGGTCTCCATTTTGCCCGGACAACCCCAGCCGACAGCCGAAGACATTAAGAACGAGCGAGAGCCCGACGGGGATTAAATGCCTAGATTCTTCATTTCGTTCAGAATGAAAAACCAAGGGGCATCACCGCCAATCGCGCACGGGAATAAGGACGGGCGGTGGGAGCTTCGGCCAGCGCAGACCTGAGGGCGACAGCAACACCGCGAGGCGGATGTCGCCCGGCGCGGGCGTCGTTTCGATCGTCAGCATGGCGGTGCCCGTGTTTTGGTTCTCCTCCGGCGAGGGCGGGCGGGTGGACGTCACCTGAAAGACCGCATTACCCGGCGCGAGCAGGCTGGCGCACAGAGTGCGGCCATGCTGGGTCAAGGTGGCGGTGCGGCCATCGGCCGAGAGCGTAATCTTGGCTTTGGTCACCATTCCCCAATGTAGCCTGGTATCCGAATGAAGGCTCAGAAGATCGTCCTGTACGAGGAGGCGTGACTGATCGAGCAAGGCGATGCCCCGGAGAATCCGCTGCGCGGTGTCGGGATAGGCCGCGGTGAGATCGGCGACAGCGAAGGCCCGGTCCGGCGCGTCGCGGAAGCCGATGATGGGCGCAACCGCTTGCGGATCCTGGAGACGATCGCCAGGCGTAAGGGTATTTTGGCTGCGGTTGTTGAGCCGGAAATAGGTCCATCGTTTGTTTCCAAAGTAATCGGGCAAGTCGTAATTGTCCGCGCCGAGGTAGTCGGCCCAGCGCACGCCATCGGCGTCGAGGACGAAGGTGCCCAGGTCCAAATGGGAATGGTTGGCGGCGTTATCGCCGCCCTTGAAACCGGCGAAGATTGCTCCTGGGTCGTCCCATGCGCTGCGGAGAATCGCAATATCGGCAATGCCGCGAAAATGGAGATTGAGCGGAACTTGTTCGGCATATGAACCGGCGTCTGGGGCGGCCGATGGGGGATACCAAATTGCGTTCAGCGCGAAGAAACGGTCGTTGATCCGCGGCCGGTCGATCTCCGCCGCGAGGAGAGCGCGGCTTTCGGCCAGTGCGGCGGAGTGGTGATAGCGCTCGGCCAGCCAGGTGAAGGCTGGCGTGAGGTCGATGTTCGGACTGCCATCGGCATAGTTG
>JBEKQH010000356.1:0-2926 GCA_049519915.1 Opitutaceae bacterium | reverse complement strand
TCCCAGAAATAGGCCCAGGCGAGCAAAACGTCGTGTGAGTTGCGCGTCCAAACCAACTTGGCCTCGGGCGCAATATTGAAGCCAAAGCGGTTCACCCGCAAAAGCGGGGTTTCCCGGGGCCGCAGGTAAAGCAGATGCGGCGAGAAATGGACGCTCTGTCCATAGTCGTAGTGGGTCAGGTGGGAGACGTGAAGCTTCATTGGGACAAGGAGGCGGCGTGCAGGTGGCAAACATGGCTGACACGCAACGAGGCTAAAAGCAAACGCGTGAACGCTAAATCAGAAAAGGGCGTCCCTTTCAATTTTTCTAGTTTGGCAACCCGGCCCGAAGGGCGTTACGTTCGTTCATTAAAATGCGCGCGTCCGACGCCAATCTTTACCTTGTCGGCTTCATGGGCACCGGCAAGACCACGGTCGGGCGCATGGTGGCGCAGCGGCTAGGGTTTGAGCTGCTCGACACCGACCACGAAATCGAACGCCAGCAGGGCAAACCGGTGGCCTCGATCTTCGCCGAGGAAGGCGAGTCCGCGTTTCGCCGGCTGGAGCGCGAATTTGTCGAGCGCGGGCACGCGTCGTCGCGCACGGTCGTCGCTTGCGGCGGCGGACTGGCGGTGCAGCCGGGCCTGCTGGAGCTGCTCCAGAAACAGGGCGTGGTCATCTGCCTGCATGCGTCGATTGAGACCATCTTGCAACGCACGGCGGGCAACGCGCACCGTCCGCTCCTTAACGTCGAAGATCGCGAGGCGCGGTTGCGCGAACTCTTTGCGCAGCGCGAGGCGGTTTACCGCCGCGCGGGAACGTTGATCCTGACCGATGCGAGGCCGCTCGAGGACGTGGTGAACCATGTGGTCCGCGCCTATTGGCGCGAGGCGGCCGAGTTCGGTCAACGACGATGAGCGCCGACCCACGGACGGAGGCGTTGCGGCTCGAACTGCGGGCCCTGGGCTTTGACGAGGTGAGATATGCCCGGGTCGACGAGGTGGCGCCGGGCGCGGAGGCCTTGCGCGCGTGGCTGGCGGCGGGCGGGCAAGCGGACATGGCGTGGATGGAACGCACGGCGGAAAAGCGAGCGCAGCCCGGACTCGTATTGCCCGGCGCCCGGTCGGCGATTCTGCTGGGCGTGAATTACTGGCGCGGGAAAAAGCCGGACCCGAAAGGCCCCGCGCCCGTTTGGGCGCGCTATGCGCTGCACGACGATTACCACGACACGTTGAAGGCGGGTTTGGTGGCGGCCGGGAAAGCGATCGAGGGGATCTTCGGCGCAAGCCCGGCGGACTATCGCTATTACGCCGACACGGGGCCGGTCTTGGAGCGCGGTTGGGCGGCGCGAGCCGGGCTGGGCTTTGTCGGAAAAAACACGATGCTGATCTCCCGGCGTTACGGAAACTGGCTGCTGCTCGCCTCGATCTTGACGAGAGTGGAACTCGCGCCCGATCCGCCGTTGAAGAAAAAAAGCGAAAAGAGGAGTTCCGGACCCGACGGCCAGGTGGGCTTGCTTTGCGGCAAGTGCACCCGATGCATGGACGCGTGCCCGACGGCTGCGCTGCCACGGCCGGGCGTGCTCGATGCGCGCCGTTGCATCTCCTACCAGACGATCGAGAACCGTGGCATTATCCCGCGCGAATTGCGGCCGGGCATCGGCCCGCGCGTCTACGGCTGCGACCTGTGCCTCGAGGTCTGTCCCTGGAACCGCTTTGCGCGCGCCGCGCAAAGCGGGCTGCTGACCGCGCGCAGCGAAATCGCGGACCTTTCGCTGCGCGAGCTTCTCGAACTGACGCCGGCCCGGTTTGCCGAAGTCTTCCGCGGCACGGCCATCAAGCGGGTCAAGCTGGCCGGGCTGTTGCGCAATGCCTGCGTGGCGGCGGGCAATTCCGGCGACAAGGGTCTGCTCGGGCCGTTGGCGCAGCTGGCGGGCCATCCTTCGCCCGTGGTGAGGGCGCACGCGGTTTGGGCGGTCTTCAGGCTGACCGCGTCGGCGGGGGAGCTCCTGGCCGCGACGCGCGCGAGGGAAACGGAGGCGGTGGTTATTGAAGAATATACGGCCGCCTCGAACCTCCAGCTCCCAACGTCCGATCTTCGGCTTGCAACACCCGCCGGCTGACCGAACGAATCCAGCCGATGTTACAAAGAGTGAGACCTGGACCGGCTCTTCGAAATCATGATGCTTCCATCGCCTTCTGTTGGCTGTGGACGCGGGCTATTTCCAACAATTTCGACACGGTGGCCAGCGGCCGGGCCACGATGTACATTTGGTAGCTGAAAAGGCCGCGGGAGACTTGAATCAATCGCCTTTGCACGCCCATCAAAATCTTGCTCCAAAAGCGGGATTTAATGACGAGCGGCACCGGCGCCGGCAGGCCCCGCACCTTTTCCACCCGGAAGCCGGATTCCTTCAGAATGCGCTGCATCGAAGAAAACGTGAAGAGGCGGGTATGCGTCAAATCCAGGATGCCGCGCTTATTGTAGTTAAATTGGCCCAACAGGAGCATGAGGCGCGTCACGACGAAGGCGACGTTGCCGGTCGAAATGATGATACGGAGATCGAGATTTTCCTGGGCCGCCTGGCGGAGTTTATGGAGAAATTCTTCCGGTGAAGCCAAGTGCTCGATCACATCCAAGGCCAGCAAGACCTGGACGTTGGCGAGCGAACAGGGGACGGGTCGTTCGTTGAGATCGCTCGCAAAAAATTCATCGAAGGCTCCGGGATCGGCCGGGGGAAATTGGTCCACCCCAATCACGCGACAGCCTTTGCCTCGCAGCGCGGTGGAAATGTGTCCGGGGCCGCATCCCACGTCGATGACCGTGGTCCCAGGCGCTATGTCGTTCAGGGCCTGCGAATGGGTGCTGCTAAAAGCCAGCTTCGATTCGTAATGCGTATGGTCGGAATCGTCGGGGGCCAGATCAAAGTTGCGCCGATAAAGCAATCC
>JBEKQH010000355.1:0-2945 GCA_049519915.1 Opitutaceae bacterium | reverse complement strand
GGATAAGCCACAAATGAGGACAAGTGCGGCCGAGGTATGGATGAGGTACTTTGAGGTTTTCATATGCTTTTTTCTAGAGCGGTTAGTAAGGGGTATTACCTAGACGAGCTTCTATAAATACCCTATTAATGAGCACTGTTTAGTAAAGCCTTTAAACGGCCATTTTAGGTAATTTTTAGTAAAAACTAAACATAAATACATAAATTTGCCATAATTTATTGATTTAATGCAATGTTTTTATAAAAACTTTTACATATTTTCCATGCGGAGCCTGCTCGTGAAAATAAGGTATTAACCCCATTATTTCCACAATGTTTCGGCTAGCCCGTCGGGCTTCGCCATTTGGGAGACCGAGCAATAATTTTGCCGGAGTTGAAAACCAGGATTCCGACGACAACTCGGGACTTTTTATTCAGCGCCCGGGCAAAAACCCGAAAAAAGTCCGCAGCTGCCAGTCAGTTCCAAAATGGCCCAGCCATTTTGGTTAAGCCGTGTGGAGGACGAAGTCCGACACACGGCTAAATGACACCGGAAAGTCACATTAGCGCCATTAATTTGCCGCATTAGCAGCACATGCTGTGGGTCTCCAAACGGCGGAGGCAGCGCGGCCGGCTTGGCGCAATTACCCATTGCCGGGCCCGTCGCCCTTCTTTCGTCCGATTCAAACCATCATGAACACCGCACTAAAAAACAGCTTCCCTCTTCTCGCCTTGGTCATCGCATTGCTCGGCACGCCCGCGCTGCGATCGCAAACGCTCACCTTCACGGTCGACTTAAACACCGCCGCCTTAAGCGCGGACAGCGCCAATGCTCCGTTCTACCTCGACTTCACGATGGATTACGGAAACTCCGCACTGGCCTCGAACACCGCAACCCTCTCCAGCTTCGTGTTGACGGGCGGGACCGCGGTGGGTTCCGCCACCACGAGCGGTTCGGCCACCGGCAGCCTTGGCACCACTGTGGCGCTGACCGCGAACTCGACCCACCCGGAATCCGAGTTTTACCAGCAATTTTCGTCCGGCGTCACCAATATCACGTTCAATGCAACGGTCACCGAGACCGGGCCCGACGTCGGCACGCCGACCGAATTCACCGCCAGTATTCTTGACAGTTCGCTGGGTTTCCCGGCGCAGCTCTTCACCACCGCGCCTGACACAGGGAGCTTGGTCACGCTCGACCTGAATGCGTCGAATACGCAGGCCGACGTCGGCGCCTTTTCGAGCCTCTCATCGGCTGACGGCCTCACGGCCGTAACGGGAGTCACCGCTTCGCTGATCCCTGAGCCCTCGACGACAGCGGCGATGTTCGGCGGCGCAGCGGCGATCGCCGCTCTTTATCTCCGCCGTTCTCGCAAGGGACAGACGGCCTAAAGCCGGCCTTTCCAATTCCGATCGCCACCCTCATCGACCCATAGATCCGTAAACATTTTATTATGAACATTTCATCCAAATTCTTGCAGAAATCCGCAACGGCCTTCGCCGGCGCCGCCTGCCTCCTGGTGAGCGCCGCCCGGGCCCAACAGGTGGGAACCGTCTGGTATATCCTACTCGAAAATCGCAATTTCACCGAAAGCGAAACCTCCGGAGGGGCCCAAATTTATGGCAACCCCGCTGCTCCCTATATCAACAGCCTCATCACCCCGGGCAATCCCAACGCCGCGCAGGTGTCGTATTGCGCCGCCTATCACAATGTCCTCGCGGCCTACGATGGCTCGAGTCCGAGCATCCATCCTTCCGAGCCAAACTACGTCTGGATGGAAAACGGCTCGAATTTGAGCAAGCTGGACGACAACGATCCGTATGGCTCCGGCAAAAGCGTGCAGCAGATCCAGAATTTCCTGGCGGCCAATCCGGCCTATTCCGGCCAGAACTTCTGCGGATTGCTGCAGGCCGCAGGCCTCACCTGGAGATCGTACACGGAAGGGGCGAATCAAATCAACTCGACCGGGGGCAATGCCAATCTGGGAGGAAACTTGACGGTGGCCCCCGAGCCCGAATCCGCCTGGACCGTGCCCCTGGCCAGCTTCAGCGGCGCCAATGCGAGCTACACCAATCCGTACAATGGCAGCGACCAATGGAATTTAGCGTGCAAGCACACCGGTTCCTTGTTCTTTGCCGACACGAACGGGACGACGAGCCTGACCGTGGCCAACACCGGAACGTTCCCCACGAATCCCGAGGCTCCCTTCTATTCTCCATTGCCGGATCTGGCCGCCGACCTGACCAACGGCACGTGCGCCCAGTATAACGTCATCACGCCGGATCAGTACAATGACATGCATACCGCGCTTTCCGCCGGCATCACCTACCACGGCACGCATTATACGGGGGATAACGCCCAAGTCGCCCAGGGCGACAATTTCCTCTCCATCGTGGTCCCGCAAATCATGGCCTCCGCACAATACCAGAACGGCGGCGCGATTGTCATCTGGACAGACGAGACCGAAGGCAGCAACCAAAACGACTTCAAGCACACGCTGACCGAAATCGTCATCTCTCCGCTGGCCAAGGGAAATGCCTACGCCAGCCCCCTGAACTACACGCACTCCTCGGACTTGAACACGATGCAGAAAATCTTTCAGGTGGTCGGGAATACGCCCAGCGGATTCCTCAACGACGCGGCCAACCCGTCCAACGCCACGCCGGCGAACTTGGTCGGTGCCGTCACCGCCCTCACGGCCACAGCGCCCCTCCCCGGCCAGTCGGCCACACCGCCGTCGGGGTACGGAACGGGCCAAGCCTATGACTTGTCGGATCTCTTCCGGCCCGGGGTCATCCCATCGACCCTCCCGCTCGTGAGCCTCACGCCGAGCGGCTTTGTCTTCAATCGTCGCAGCAACAAGTACGTCCAGACCGCAACGGTCACCAATATGTTGAGCGTCGCCACCGCCAACCCCGTCTATATCGAGGTGGCCAACCTGCCCTCCGGCGCCACGCTGGCCAATT
>JBEKQH010000354.1:0-3559 GCA_049519915.1 Opitutaceae bacterium | reverse complement strand
GTCCAATCAGGAAGCCCGACACGCTCCTAGTCTGGCTTCCGCAAAAGCAGCGGCGCGTTGAGTCCGGGCAGTTTTTCGGAAAATTCCTCGCCCTCGACCGCCTGGCGCAGCGCGCGTCGCACCATGCCCATTTTGGCGTCGAGATCATCGATCTTCGACACGAACACGGCCTCCGGCGTGGCGGCGTAAACGGCGGCGCCCCACTCAGGTTCGCCCTGGTGGCTGAGAATGATGTGTTCGAGGCGCTCGAGCCGGCCGGCGTCGAGCTTGGCCTTCATGGCCGCTTTGCGCGCCAGTTGGTAGCCGAGCACGACATGGCCCTGCAAAATGCCGCGGCGGGAGCGCTTGGTCGCGAGAGCGCCCTCGTATTCGATGGCCTTGCCGGCATCATGCAGCAGCACGCCGGCCAGGGCCAGATCGGCGTCGACCTCGGGGTAGAGCGGCAGCAACGCGCGGGCGGCGCGGGCCATGTGCACCGTATGTTCGAGCAAGCCGTGACGGTAAGCGTGGTGCATCAGCATCGCGGCCGGCGACCAACGAAACGTTTCGCCCAATTCATCGAAGACGTTGCGCACGGTCGCGCGCAGGCCGGCCTGGCCGATGGCCTCGACAAATCCGTTCAGTTCCATCCACAGCGCCTCTCCGTTTTCCGGCGAAGTCTCGACGAGAGTCTCAAGCAAACCGGGCGTACTGAGCTCGTCGTCCGTCAGCACCGAGGCTCTGGCGAGGCGGGGCGACAGCCGCCCCTGGAATTGATCGGTTTTTCCCTCGACCCGCACAACCGCGCCTTCTCCGGCATTCTTGAACAACTCGAAGAGCGGACTGTCGTTGAAGAGGGTGCAGCCGAACGAGCCGGTGCGGTCGCCCAATTCGAGGCTAAGGAAGGGATTGCCGTTGGCCGCGGTCTTGCCCGCCAGTTTCTTCACCACGAGCACACTGGCGAACGGCTGGCCTTTGGCACTGTCGAGTGTTTTCAGTTCATGAACCGAGAGGGTGGGGCCGGCGTCAGGCATATTTTTTCACCAAGGTGGTGAATCCCTTGAAAAACAAATGTTCCGTGTCGTGCAAGAGCGCATAAAACACCGTTTCGGCCGGCAGGACGTGGACGCCGAGCCGGGTGAGCGCGGCGATGCACACCGCCGCGTCGTCCGGCCGGCGCGCGCCGAGGCAGTCGCTGAGCAGCGTAACTTGCAATTGGTGGTCCATGGCGGTCAGGGCCGTTTGATAAATGCATACCGGCGTCTCCAGCCCGCACAGGATCAGGTGCTCGACGTCGAGGGAACGGAGCGCGTCGCGAATGCCGTCGTCGTCGGACGCGGAAAAGGTCTTTTTCCCGAAGACGGGCGACTTCTTGCCCGCCAAGGCGAGCAACTCCGGGGCCGTGCCGCCGAGCTTCTGCGGCGCCTGTTCGGTGAACGCCGTGCGCAGCCCGAGCCCGCGGGCGGCTTCGATCGCAAAAGCGCACCTCCGCGACACGCGCGGGCCGTCCTGGATCATGTCGATAAATACCGGCTGCAGGTCCACGCAGAGGAGCAGGGCGCCGTCGATGAAATGGTCTGGGCTCATGGCGAATAGTAACGCTTGCGGGCTTTCACTTGCACGAAGCGTTTTTCCGGCAGGATGTAGGCCGTGAGATGGCCTCCCATCACGCAGCCAGTGTCGATGCCGACCGACCATTTGAGCTTGTAGATCTCAGGCCGCGGCGTGTGGCCGTAAACCACAAAGGGCGGTCCGCTCCACAGGTCCGCCCATGCCGGGGCATCGGGCGCGTCGGCGCGCTTGCGCGGCTTGCCCTCGCCATCGACCACCTGGATGCGGGTGACCACGCTGGCGGGCTGTTTCTGCCACGGCTCGTTCGGCAAAAAGCCGCCGTGCACGAAGACGGTGTTCAGTTCCTCGACGTAATGGGTGAGGACCATCGTCTCAAGGTAGGCCCAGTCCTCGGGGCGCAGCCGGCTGAACAATTCGTCGTCCTTCTCCTTGAGAAAGTCGCGATCCTTTGTCTTGCGGTAACTGAGCAGCCGCCACTCGTGGTTGCCGAGCAGCGCCAGGGCGCGCTGTTGCTTTGCAAGTTCAATGACCTTGTTGCTGTCCGGTCCGCGGTTGATGAGGTCGCCCAGAAGAATGAGCTGATCGTCCTTCGTCGGCGCGACACGCTCCAGCAATTCCGCAAATTCGAGGTGGCAACCGTGGATGTCGCCGATGGCGATAAGACGTCCGTTCATTATTCTGCCCACGAAATTTGCTAGCGTCGGCGCCGCGGGCAAGTAAACAAGGTATCTGTATGGAACTAATTTTGCAGCCGCGGGCGCAAGCCTGCCAGGTCTCGGGCCAGCCGTTCGCCGACGGCGACCGGGTGGCCAGCTTTCTCGTCCGCGGCGCCGATGGCGCGGTCGCGCGATGCGACGTGCTCGCGGCGCAGGCGGCGGAGTTTAGTCCGTCGGGTTTTGTGGTGTGCCGTTGGGTGCAGGTCTTCAAGCCGATGGCGAAAGGCGAGGACTCCGGCCGGCAGCTCAAGCTGACCGCCGAGAATCTGTTTCTCACCCTGGCCGACCCGGCGACCGAACTGGCGCCTGAAAACACCCGTCTCGTGCAATTCCTCGCCCTTCTGCTCGAACGCAAACGGATCCTGCGACCGAAAGGCCGCACGGCCGACGGTGAGCGGCAGCGATTCGAACATGCGCGCACCAAACAGCTCTATGAAGTGCCGGCGGGCGAATTGACGCCGGAATTCTTCGCCGCGATTCAGGAACAGCTGGGAACCCTCGTCGGCGTGCCGAAGCCAAAAGAGGACGTCACAACGGCGGAACCTCCGGCGGGTGTATAGAGGCGGATCTCTTGCCCGTTATCGTTCTCGGTCCGGTCGCCCGTGTTTGGTTAAAGAGGGAAACCAGGGAAATATTCCGGGCTTCATGGCTTCCTTCTCTTCCGACTCAACGGGGAGGGACGGATCGCCGAGGCTGCGCACCCGCCTCGAACATCCAACCTTCAAAAGCAACTCCAGATTGAGGTTACAGGTATCAAGTGCCAAATAACAAGAACGCGGTGCGCGAACCACCAACGACCAATTACCAACTACAAACTGCTGCCGCTAACCTTGTAGCGTAAACCGTAAACCGTGAACTTTTAACCCTGAACCTACTTCCGGACCGGGACGCCGTGCGACGAGAGGAAGTCCTTGACCTGAGGCACGGTGAACGTGCCGAAATGGAACAGGCTCGCGGCGAGCACGGCGCTGGCGCGGCCGGCTTCGAGCACCTCGGCAAAGTCGTCGAGTTTTCCCGCGCCGCCGCTGGCGATGACCGGCACTTCGACCGCGTCGCTGACCGCGCGGGTGAGCTCGAGATCGTAGCCGGCTTGCGTGCCGTCGCGGTCCATCGAGGTGAGAAGGATTTCGCCGGCGCCTAGCGCCACGCCGTGGCGAGCCCACTCAATGGCGTCGAGCTCCGTCGGGTTGCGTCCGCCGTGGGTGAATACGCGCCACGACGGGCCGTCGCGTTTGGCGTCGATCGCCAGGACGATGCACTGGTTGCCGAATTTGCGCGCCCCGTCGGCGATG
>JBEKQH010000353.1:0-2968 GCA_049519915.1 Opitutaceae bacterium | reverse complement strand
CAGGTGTGTAGGCAAAGCCGGCATAGTTGACCGCGGTCGCACGCCCGATGTCATCGATCCGGACAATAAGGGGTTTTTGCGTCTTCGCCCACGAGAACATCATGAAGGCGAGGACGAGCGTGCCGAGCAGGGCGGCCGACACGCCGAACACGGCCACTCGCAGATAGGTGTTCGTCACCAGGGCGTCGCCATACTGCTCCAGATAAGCGCGCTTGGCATCGCAGAGTTGCTTTTCCATCCTCACCTCCACCCCAACGTCACGTAGTCGCCGGCCCGGCCCGAGAAGATAGCGTTGGTTAGCGCCGGTACCTTGATCGTGCCGAGAACAAATGTGACCAGCGTCAAAACCAGCGGGATAAAGAGGAAACCCAGATCCGAACTCGACACGGCTCCGCCAGCCTGTGCGCCCAGAATCTTCATCAGGAACTGCCCGAACACGAATACGTAGGCACTGGCGATCAGTTGATAGAAAGAATATTGAAGGAATGCCCGAAACCATCCCCAAAACATCCACTCCATTTGCGGGACAATCTTGAACGGAATGAAGAGGGGTCCGAGGAGCACGATCACCGCGGTGGCAACATAGCCATACATCACGACATAGAGCGTTACGGCTTGCGCGGCGGCGATGCAGATTACAAGAACGAAAAATCGCACGATTTCGAGAATCGCGAGAGGTGATGGTGCCGGCAGGTTGGATTCCAAGCCGTTCAGGCTTTCGAGGAGTCCCTGCACACTGGTCTGGTCGAGCGTGCCAACCATGTTTTGCACCTGATCAAGGATGAGGTGCGTGAAACTGACACCCAACCCTGGAATCGGCACGGTGTAGAAGGCAAGCATGACGTAGCAGAACAACAACTCCTGAAGGAGCGCCGCGAGTTTCGGCCAGTTGAAACCGCCGCCGGACAGCGCTGATTGCACGCCGAACCACGAAATCAAGATCACGGCAACAGCGCGAAAGATGGTCAGGCCCATGGCCTCGAACAGCCCGGCTTGCTGGTCGAGGAGCTGATTGATCGCCCCGAAGACATACGAAAAATAGTCCTGCATAAGTCTCTTGCCTTACTCACTTCCACCGGAAACTGCGCAAGGTTTCGGTAACGGTGGATGTATATTGGGCCTTCACCGCCGCGCCCTGCGCGAGCCGGGTGATCTCGGCATTAATTTCGGAGACCTGGGCGTCACGCCTCTGCTTGCTCTCGGTGAGCTGCTGTTCCAGCGTGCTGAGGAGGACCTGGTTGGTATCGCGCCCGCTTCGGATGCTTGCGACAGCGGCGGCGTTGATTTTGTTCAAAACCGCGACTTCGCTGTTCATCGCTGGATCGGAAGATAAGGAGTCGCTCTCTAGCGCAGCCAGTGCCTGATCGGTCGCACTCGCGTTGGCGCGCAGCCGGCCGATCGTCTCCATGCTGTTGATGTTGGTGCCGTCCGCCAGTTCGACCGACGCATACTGGCTGGCCGCCTTGATCTGCTCGTCGTTCGTCAGCTGTGCGAATCCGCTTCCATAAGACTGTAGTTCGATCGAGGCGCTGTTGTAAGCGCCGCTTGCTTGACCACCCTGGTTGACTTGCTGCGTCCACGCGGTGAGATTGCCGAAGCGGTCGTAAGGCAACTGCAGTTGCTGCCACGCCGCGCCGGGCGTCCGATAGCGCGATCCCATATCGACCGGAACCGCTGTAGCGAGAAAAGTTTGCAGGTTGAACTGCGCTGTCAGTTGCTCGTAGCTCTTCACCAGCTGACCCATCATGAGAATGGCGTTGGCATAGGAGGTCGGGTCAAAGACTATATCACCTACTCCAAATAGCGCCTGAAGTGGCGCGGCGACGAGGATGACAACAAGGAGCGTTACGGCGATACGATTTTTCATCGATAATCCATTTTGGTTTCAGCGCTATTAACTGGGTGGCCCTTGGAAGCTTCGTTGGTTGGAGCCGCCGGAACTGTGATATCCGCATGGTCGATATTCACAGGCATCGTTCATATAAAGTCTTGATCAAAATAACCACTTCCAACCAAGGCATAAAGTGCGAACAGCAGCACGACAACAAGGAGCGTCACAGCGATACGTGTTTTCATCGAATAATCCTTTCCGGCCCTATGGCCGATAGGCTGGCAATAGAAGATCCGCCGGGAGATAAATATTCACTGGATGGCCTACGGGAACTGTGATCGTTGGAACCTGGTTCAAATAGTGGTTCAGAATATTCGTGGCCGAACTGCCCGTGGAGTTCGCGACCCCGGCGGCATAGGGATTGGCTTGCCCGCCGAAGAGTGCGAGACCGCCCAGGAGCCCCACGGCACCCGCCATACCAAGTTTGCTCATGTTATGGTTGTCAACTTTGCCCTTAAGGCCGGTCTCGCCCGCGCTGTCGAGGCCCGGCGCGGCTACTAGATCGATCGAGTAGCCACTGGGCAGGATCAGCCGTTTGAAAGTCACCGCCAGCCGTGTCTGGTTCCCAGCTTCCACGCGATCAGCCTTGCCAATGAAGCGTGACCCTTTAGGGATGAGAAGAGCGGTCTCATTCTGCGAAAGAACGGCCGCTGAAACCACACAGTTGACCGGGCCGGTGAAGGAGCCATCCAAACTGTTTGCCAGCGCCGCCCGCACGAGCGTTCCTTCGAACAACCGGAACAGATTACCTTCCTGCGCCGGAAGCGACCGCCCCGACTCTTTTGGGGGAGGAGGGGCTTCCGGTTTGGCGGACTCTCGTGTGGCGGACGCCTGCTTTGCATCGACGCTCTTGGCCGCGGTCGTAAACACAATTTGGCTGGCGCGATCTACATCCGCTTGCTCGTCCTTCGCCTCTACCTTCTCTGTTGCCCGCTTCTTCTCTTCCGTTGTGTCCATGCGGATCACATAGTTGCTGGCGAACGGCGCCGATGTTGCCAGCTTCCGACTTTGCTCTTGAAGCGGGTCTCGGGCGACCGGTGACCGCATCGCGGGCGTTACGACCGTGGCCTATTGTCT
>JBEKQH010000352.1:0-2969 GCA_049519915.1 Opitutaceae bacterium | reverse complement strand
TCGCGATGGCCCATTTGAGCGTGCCCTTGCGCGCCAGCGACGCCGCAAACGGCGACAGCCGGCTGAGGTCGGACCCGTAAAGACCCTCTTGTGCCCGAGCCATGACGATCAGGCGGCCGCGCCGCGGACAATGAGTTCGACCGCGTTCTGGCTATACTGCGCGGCGGGATACTGGGGCTTAATGACCGGCGAGGCCCGGCGGAGCACGCCGGTGAAAAGCATGCCGATGAAGAGATCGGCCAGCAGGGTCGAATCGAGGTCGCGGCGCAGCTCGCCGCGGGCCGTGGCGTCGTCGAGCCGTTGGATCAACCCGGCGCGGAGCGGACGGAAAAGGCCTTGGAGAACCTGCTGCTCGCACCCGCGGTGATGCTGGATTTCGCCGAGAAACGTGCGGACGAGCGGAAGATTTTCTTCCAGCAGCTGCTCGTAGTGGCGGGCGTAGAGGATCAAGTCGGCCCGCAGATGGCCGGTGGACGCCGGCAATTCCCTCCGGGTAAAAGGATTGCGGTGGCCAAAGGTATCGCCGACCACGGCCGCCAATAGGCGTTCTTTGGAGCGGAACAGGCGGAAAAGCGTCACTTCGTTCACGGCGGCCTCGCGGGCGATCGCGCGCGTGGTGGCCCCGCCCAGTCCATCGCGGGCGAAAACCAGCGCGGCGGCGGCTAGCAGGCGCTGGCGGGCGGCCGGACGAGGCTGGGTGGAACGTTTCTTTTGCATGCAAGTGGTTGCTTGCATTGAAACCAGGCGGCCGGAAAAAGCAAGTGCCGGCGAGGTGACAGGTAGCATGTGGCAGGTATCAGGTACCAAGAAAATAGTGACCCGTGACGAGTGACGAGTGGCGAATTCCGAATGGAA
This sequence comes from Opitutaceae bacterium, assembly GCA_049519915.1. Taxonomy (GTDB): domain Bacteria; phylum Verrucomicrobiota; class Verrucomicrobiia; order Opitutales; family Opitutaceae; genus DASRHD01. The sequence continues at coordinate 2,114 of JBEKQH010000352.1, read as the reverse complement.
GCTACCAACTACCAACTACCAACTACCAACTACCAACTACCAATCGCGACTGTCCGCTTGAACCCGGACGGGTTTTTGTGCCCTGATGCCGCATGCTCCAATCGCTTCGCATCCGCAACCTCGCCTTGTTGGACGAGGTGTCGCTCGATTTCGAACCGGGTTTCACCTCGGTCACCGGCGAGACGGGCGCGGGCAAGAGCATCCTCCTGGGCGCGCTGAGTCTGCTGGCCGGCGAGCGGGCCGACAAGACCCTCATCCGCCAAGGCGCGGCGGCTTGCGAGGTCGAGGCGGGGTTGTTTTTTGCGAACCCGAAAAAAATCGACACGGTGCTGGCGGAACTCGATTTGCCGGCGTGCGAAGAAGGAAGGCTGCTGATCAAGCGGAGCCTGCCGCGCGACAAGGCGCCGAAGCTTACGGTCAACGGCGGCCTGGCCACGCTGGCGGCGTTGCAGCGTCTCGGCGAGCAGTGGATCGACTTCCACGGACCGAGCGAGCCGCGGCGGTTGCTGAAGGAGAGCTGCCAGCTTGAACTGCTTGATTTATTCGGCCGGGCCGGCGGCGCGCTGGCCGCGTATCAGGAAGCGTACCGCGCCTGGCGCGAACTGGCGGCGGAGCGGGAACGCCTGACGGGCGAGACGAAGCTCGCGCCCGACCAGATCGAGTTTCTTCAGAATCAACTCGCGAAAATCGACGCGCTGGAGCTGACGGACGAAGCCATCGGGGCGCTCGAGCGCGATTTTCAGCGCATGAGCCGGGCGCAGGAGTTGATCGGTCTGGCGGAGACTCTGGCCACGGGCCTTACGGGCGAGGATGGGCTGCAAAGCCGGCTGGCGGCCTTGCTGCGCGAGGCGCGGCGGCTGGAGGACCTGGACCCGGACAGCCGGGCGCTGGCCGGGCGGCTGAATTCGGTGGCCGTCGAGCTCAACGACCTCGGAGCGGAGTTTGCCGCGCTGGGCGGCCAGTTGCAGTTCGATCCCGAACATGCGGAGCAATTGACGTCGCGCATGAACACGTGGCTGGAGCTGAAACGAAAATATGGCGGCGAAATGCGCGCCGTGTTGGCCGCCCGCGTGGAAATGCACCGGCGGCTCGAAGTGCAGGGGGATCTCGCCGGCGCGCTGGCGCAGCTCGAAAAGCAAATGGCCGGGGCGGAGCGCGCGGCAAAAAAAGAAGCGCAGAACCTGCGCGCGGTGCGCACGCAAGCGGCCAGGGAGCTGGCGAAGGCCGCCGCGAAAGGCATCGCCGAACTCGGCTTCAAGAAGGCGGATTTTCAAATCCACCTCGTGCCGCTGCCCGAGTTAGGGCCCGCGGGCGACTGCACCTGCGAATTTCTGTTCTCGCCCAACGTGGGCGAAGCGCCGCTGCCGCTGGCGCGCATCGCCTCGAGCGGCGAACTCGCCCGCGTCATGCTTGCGCTCAAGACCGTGCTGGCCGATCTCGACGGCGTTCCCGTGCTGGTGTTCGACGAGGTGGACGCCAACGTGGGTGGCGAGGTCGGCGTGGTGGTCGGCGAAAAGATGGCGGCCATCGCCCGGCGCCACCAAGTGCTGTGCGTCACCCATTTGCCGCAGGTGGCGGCGCAGGCGTCAAACCACCTTGTTGTCACCAAGGACCAGTCGGGCGACCGGGCGGTGGTGCGGATCACGTCGATTCATGAGAACCGCAAGGCGCGGGTCGGCGAACTGGCGCGCATGCTCGGCGACCGCAACGCGAAGAGCGCCCAGGCGCACGCGGAAGAACTCCTCGGGAAGTAGTTTGTAGTTGGTATTTTGTAGTTGGTGCGCGCCTGACTTCGATGGAGCCTTTGGCACACACGCGTTCACCAATTACGAACTACCAAATACCAACTACTCGCTCCAGCGTCTGGAGCGTTTCACTGCCCCTGGATCTTGCCGGTGTGGCAATCGCTGCAAAGGAAACCGTCGATCGAGCCCGGGTCGGGGTGCTTGAAGGGGAAACCGGCCGTCGACAGCTCGGACAGCTCGGCGTCGCGGCCCTGGGCGAGGATGATATGGCAGGTGTTGCAGTCGTTTGGCGGCATCCGATTGGCGTCGCCGACGGCCTTGTGGTTGCCGTCGTGGCAGCGGAAGCATCCCGGCGAGTCTTTGTGGCCG
>JBEKQH010000351.1:0-2974 GCA_049519915.1 Opitutaceae bacterium | reverse complement strand
CGAAAGGAAAATTCAGGACGATGAGATCCTTCGCTGGCGCTCTGGATGACAAATGGATGACACCGCATACACCAAGTTCATTGGCAGCGAAAGCGAAGGATCTCACAAGATCGAAAATATACGTGAGATTCCTCGTTGCACTCGGAATGACAATTTGCGGGGTGAGCCTGCTTCGCTAAAGCTACGAAGGCCAGGGGGCACCCCGCCCACAACGAGCCCGATCATGCCAATTCCGAGCGACCTGTTCATTGGCATGTTCTCAGGCAACCCCGACCTGTCGGGGTTGCTTAGAGTCTCTGGATGACAGTTCAGACGCTCTCAGCGCGTTGAAGTCAATGCGGCTCACCCACGCGGCCGCGCGAAACAGTTCACCTTGCCGACGGATTGCGCTTTGCGGAAGGGTATTTCATCGTTGCCGGTGGCATTTGATATGCTGCCTTTTTGGGCGCCAGCCAAGAAAGTCCGGAGTCACGGTGCCCAGGTTACAAAATGTTTTGCGGAGGAGAAATCAATCATGCCACTCAATATTCTCACCGATTCAGGGCAGCCCATCCAGCCACCGCCGGATGTTCAACGCACCACCCTCGGCCTCGATGTCCTGTCCCGGTTTGTCTGTAATACCTGGGATGAGGTCGCCAACAACGGCGGTGCTCCTTTCGATGCCGTCATCATTGGTGGCGGCATGTTCGGCGGCTATTGCGCCGACAAGATCTATCGGGATGGCGCCGCGCGGGGATTGCGCGTGCTGGTCCTGGACGCCGGGCCTTTCTTGGTGCCCACGCATGTCCAAAACCTGCCGCGAGCCGGACTGAACGTGCCCGGACCGCTTTATCCCGCCAACGATCCGGGCCAGGCCCGCGAATTGGTGTGGGGAATGCCTTGGCGAAGCAATGTCGATTTCATCGGACAAGCTTATTGTATCGGCGGGAAGTCGTTGTACTGGGGCGGCTGGTGTCCGCGGCTGCAGGCGGACGATTTGAGCGCATGGCCGCCGACCGTGGCCCAATACCTCGTCAATAACTATCCCCTGCTGGAGTCGCAGACCGGGGTCAGCGACCGGACCGAGTTTATCCAAGGGAGCCTCTACTCGTTGTTGAAAACGCAGATTAACGGTTTCATCGGCGCCGCCTCGGTCGCCAATCTCGACTCGGTGGAAGATCCGCCGCTGGCGGTGCAGGGCCAATCGCCCGCCTCCGGCTTGTTCAGTTTCGACAAGTACAGCAGCGTGACGCTGCTCATCGATGCCGTGCGGGAAATGGCCGGCCAGCCCGACTCGCAACGCCGGCTGTTTGTCGTGCCGAATTCCCACGTGACCTTCCTTGAGACCTCGGCCGGCGTCGTCACGGGCTTGCACGCTTCGGTCAACGGGCAGGCGCGTTATCTGCCGATTGCCCCTTCGACGTCGGTGGTCCTCGCGCTCGGCACCATCGAGTCGACCCGTCTGGCGCTGCTTTCGTTTCCGACCGGAACCAATGGGCAACCCGAACGGATCGGCCGCAACTTGATCTCCCATGTGCGGAGCAACATGTATCTGCAGGTTCGCCGCAGCGCCCTCGATCCTGCCAACACGCTGCCGGCGGAACTGCAAACCGGCGCCGTGCTCATCCGCGGTTCGACGCCGCAAGGCAAGTTCCAACTCCAGGTCACCGCTTCGGACGATCCCGCGGGAAATTCCGACGCGCTGCTTTACACCATGATTCCCGATGTGGATGAGCTCGATGCTATCTTGGCGAGCCAGCAGGCCGGGTGGATTTCATTGGCCTTTCGCGGATCTTCCCAACTGCAGGGAGACACCGTCACACCGATTCCCAATGGAACCGGCCGATGGATCAATCTCAGCCCTTACGAGAGCGATGAATTCGGCCTGCCGCGAGCTTACGTCCAGCTGACGACCACGTCCGCCGAAGACACGTTGGCCGACGCGATGGACCAGGCCATGGTCGATCTGGCCAACCGCCTCGCGAATGGAAACGCCGCCGATCTCAACATTCTCTATCATGCCCGCGATGCCCTCGGCACGACCTACCACGAGGCCGGCACGATGTGGATGGGAACAGCTCCGGCCACTTCAATCACCGACCCCAACGGGCGATTCTATCATGTCCAAAACGCATACTGCGCAGACCAATCGCTGTTTGTCACGGTGGGCTCCGTCAACCCAACGCTGACCGGGCTTACGCTGACGAGAAAAGTGGCCGAAGCGGTGGTCGCACGCGCCACCGGGGCGCCCCCGCCGCCCTGACGCGAAAACAAACCTCCGCAGCCTTGGCGAAGGAGAGCCGCCCCTCAGTCTTTTCCTCTCACCCCGCCCCTCCGAGCACACCTTGAGTGAGCAGGTTTGAGGCAAAGGCTTCTCGGCTGACTTCCAGCATGAAGCTGAGAACATCCGCCGCGCGGTAGGAATTTTCTCCGGGCCGAAAAAAGCGTTCGAGAAAAGCCACGTCCTCGCCGGCCGTGACAATCGGCGGCTCTCGATGGGTCAAATCGGTCGCCTGGCCCAGGCCGATCGCGGCCAAAAGTCCGTTGCAGAGGCATTTTCTCCCTTTGGTGTCCGCCATTTGGCCGCCTTTGGCCGCGTAGGCCTCCTCGGGCTCCGCCGGACAACGATAACCGACGCTGCCATCGGTTCGTTCATAGGCTTGCCGCAGATAGCCCAAGTCGCAGACGCGGGTGCGTTGCTGATAGATCGCCGCATCGGAAACGGTGCCTTCCAGGTCGACGACCTTGAAAGGAAGCCCGGTGGGCGAAGCGCGGGGGTCGGTCAATAGGCAGAGGGTTCCGTCCCGACTCTTGCGAATCACCTCCCGCTTCACTTCTTCCCGCAGGCCGGATTCTTCGCAAAAAGCGAAAGCGGTTCCGATTTGCACCCCCGTCGCGCCGGCGGCGGCCGCTTCGCGTAGCTTGTCCGGGCAGGCATAGGAGCCGGCCAGCCAAAAGGGCAGTCCGAGGCTGCGGATGGTTTCCAGGTTCGGCA
>JBEKQH010000350.1:0-2977 GCA_049519915.1 Opitutaceae bacterium | reverse complement strand
AACAAGTTGTGTTTTCTCGCATGAGACAACAGTCTCAGTTCAGCGCTACCGTGATTGAATAGCAGCCGATACTCGGCTCGACTCGTAAACATCCGATATGGTTCGTTGGTGCCCTTAGTTACAAGATCGTCGATCAAAACCCCGATATAGCCTTCGTATCGTTCTATTATCAGAGGTTGTTCTCCCCTAGCCTTTTGTACAGCATTGACTCCCGCCACGAGCCCTTGTGCGGCCGCCTCTTCATATCCAGAAGTCCCGTTGATTTGCCCCGCAAAAAAAAGATTTTCGACCTTCCTCGACTCCAGTGATCTCTGCAATTGCGTTGGTGGCGCAAAGTCATATTCCACGGCATAAGCCGGTCGAAGGATCACTGCCCGCTCCAAACCTGGGACAGTATGGATCAATTTGATTTGGATATCGAACGGCAGACTCGTCGAAAGGCCATTGACGTAATATTCGTTGGTCCCCCGGCCTTCGGGCTCAAGAAACAGAAGATGCCGAGGTTTATCGGCAAACCGGACGAATTTGTCCTCGATACTCGGGCAATAACGCGGCCCTACCCCAACAATTTCTCCGCTATACATGGCCGATAAATGCAAGTTTGCCCGGACAAGATCGGCTGTTTGATCTGTCGTGTAGGTCATCCAGCATGACACTTGATTCGTCCCGGGCAACCAGCCGATTCGCCGTTCACCGGAATGTTCCACGTGGAACAAATCTTCGGAATCTCGCGTGTCGTAAAAGGCAAAAAGCGTTGGATTCGAGTCGCCCCTCTGTTCTTTCATTTTACTGAAGTCGATACTCCGACCGAGCAACCGCGGCGGCGTACCGGTTTTGAGCCGTTTAAGCTCAATTCCTGCTTCTTCCAGGCTTCCGGATAACGTTCTTGCGCTGAAATCGCCTAAACGGCCGCCTTCATTCTTGTTTTGGCCGATATGCATAAGGCCGCGCAAAAACGTGCCGGTCGTGATAATAAGCGATTTCCCTAAAAACTCTACGTCGAGATTCGTACGGCAGCCGACGGCTTTACCGTTTTCTAAAATGAGTCCGGTTACCATCGCCTGGAAAATCTGCAAATTTGGTTGCAACTCCAAGGTGTGTTTTAATCGAAACTGGTAGGCTTTCTTGTCGCACTGGGCTCGCGGCGACTGGACAGCGAGACCCTTCGATTCGTTGAGCAGTCTAAATTGGATCGCGGTAACATCAGTGTTGATCGCCATCTCGCCCCCGAGAGCATCGATTTCGCGTACGATTTGTCCCTTTGCTTGGCCACCAATGGCTGGATTGCAGCTCATCTGGGCAATCGTGTCGATATTGCCGGTCAGGAGTAGGGTAGAAGCGCCCATGCGCGAAGCCGCGAGCGCAGCCTCCACACCGGCATGGCCGGCGCCGCAAACAATCACATCGAAATTTATGTCGTTGTATAACAATTACTTAGATATATATAAAGGAAGAGCCTACTGCGATTTAAGTTATCGCGCAACACTGCCGTCCAAAACAAAAGGGTTTTACGCTCTGAAATTTCAACCGTACCCCGATTCGGATTTTCACACCAAGGTCGCAAAGACCGCGAAGAGGAGAACCTCTTTTAAATTCAGAAGCCATGAATCCGGGAAATTTCTTTATGGCTTCATGGTTTCTGAATCAATCCATCTACTTTCCGATGCAGAACATCGCGAACAGACGATCGAGCATCTGCTCATTGTCCACCTTGCCGGAAATTTCGCCGAAAGCATTCAGCGCGGCGCGCAGATCGCTCGCCAAGAGTTCCGTCGCGTCGTTGGCAGACAGTTTGGCCTGCGCTTCCGCCAAGCAAGTCCGGGCCTGATTCAACGAATGCGCGTGCCGGGCGTTGATCGCGATGACGTCTTCGCCCGTCTCCGTGCAAACGGCATCGGCTTTGGACGCAATCGCCGCGCGCAATTCGTCGCAACCGGCCCCGGTCAGCGCGGAAACGCGGACGACTTCGAGGCCGGCCGGGGGCGAAGCTCGCACCGTGGACGCGAGGTCGATTTTGTTCAGCGCGACCAGCGCGTTGGCCGGCGTCAGCCGCGCCGCTAATTCGGCGGGCAGGGCGGGGCAGGGGACGGCCGCATCGAGCACCAGCACAAGCAGGTCGGCCTCCGCGGCGCATTCGAGGGTCTTGGCCATGCCCAGCCGCTCAAGCGCGGCCGGCGCCGGGTTGAGACCAGCTGTATCTATTAATCGGATACAATGGGGGCCCACCGCCACCGGCTCTTCGAGGAAATCGCGCGTCGTGCCCGGCTCCGCGCTGACCAGCGCCCGGTCGCGGCCAAGCAGGCGGTTGAGCAGGCTGCTCTTGCCCGCGTTGGGCGGCCCGAGAATGACGGTCTTCACCCCGGCGCGGAGCATCTCGCCGTAATGGCTCGTCGCGAGGAGGCGGTCGGTGGCGAGGGCAAGTCGTTCAATCGCCCGCGCCGCTTGCGCCCGGTCTTCGGCCGGCAGATCCTCCTCGGGAAAATCGATCTGGGCTTCGATCCGGGCGAGGAGTTCGACCAGGGGATCGATGAGCGCCTGCAGGTGCCGGCCGAGCGCGCCGCGGAGCTGCCGGTGCGCGACGGCCAGGGCGCGCTCGCTGCGCGCGTGGATAAGATCCATCACCGCCTCCGCCTGGCTGAGGTCCATCCGGCCGTTTAAAAAGGCCCGTTGGGTGAACTCGCCCGGCCCGGCCGGCCGGCAGCCGCGCGCAAAAAGATCTTCGAGGATTTTTTGCGCGATGAACGGGTTGCCGTGGCAGGAAATCTCGAGCGCGTCTTCGCCCGTATAGCTATGCGGAGCCTGAAAAAACGTGAACAAGGTCTCGTCGACCAGCGTACCGGCGCGATCGTGATAATCCGCATGGCCCACGCGGCGGGGCAGGGGAATTTTCTTGAAAACTTCCCTGGCTAGCGCGAACGCCTGCGGGCCGCTCACGCGGACGACGGCGAGGGCGGCCGTGCCGGCCGGCGTGGCGAGA
>JBEKQH010000349.1:0-3800 GCA_049519915.1 Opitutaceae bacterium | reverse complement strand
GATGAGGTTGCCCAGGATTCCGCCGCAGATCAGGCCAAAGCAGACTTGCACCTGGGTCTGGCGCAGGCCGAGCTGGCGGCGCCAGAAGAAGATCGCGGCGAGGGTGGTGGCGGCGAGGGTGGCGAGCGCCGCGCTGTTGCCCGAAAAAATGCTCCAGGCCGCGCCGGTGTTGCCGACGTGCACGAGATAGAAAAACCCGCGCACGACGCGGATCGCGCCGGGCTCGCCGTAGGTGCCGAAGGACAGGCGTGAATGAATCCAGGCCTTGGTGGCCTGGTCAAAAAACACGACGGCCGTCGCCAACAGGAGGAAGAGGCGATAGGCGAAGAAGCGACGGAGCCCTGAGGCGGGTTCGTGCGCCGGTGACGTGATCGACTTGAGTGTGTCGCGCGACACGGGTGCCGGCGTCGGCGTCATTCGTCGTTGCCGCCCTCGCTTTCGGAGAGTTTCGCGCCTTCTTCGCCGAGTTCGCCGAAGAGGCCGGCCTGCGTCCGGGCCCGGTAGCGGTTCTTCTCGATGTCTTTTTGCGCTTCGGCGGAATAGCGCGTGAAAGGCACGGCGATGAGGCGTTCTTTCGAAATGGGCTTGCCCGTGACTTCGCAGATTCCGTAGGTGCCGGCGTGGATGCGTTGAATCGCCGCCTCGATTTCGGAAAGCGCTTCCTGCTCGTTCGCCACCATGCTGAGGGCGAAGTCCCGGTCAAAGGTGTCCGTGCCGGCGTCGGCCATGTGCTGGCCATAGCTCGAAAGATCGCCGGTGTCGTCCTTGGTCGAACGCTTGAGGGTGTCCTCGGAATGCTGGCCCAGTTGGCCGAGGAGACGGCTTGATCTCGGTCTTGAGGGGTTCCACCGGCTTCGCGCCAAGCGGGGTCTTGGCCACCGGTTTGCCGGCCTTCTCCGCCTTCTCGGCCTTGGTGGTGTTGGTCTTCGCGATTTCGCGGACTTCATCGAGGCTGAAGGCGATGGGCTTGGCAACCTTGCGATTGAGGATGCGGTTGCGCAGATCGTCCCGGGCTGACTTCTTGGCTGCGGCGGCTTTCGCCTCGACTGAGACGGGCTTGGCCGGAACGACGATTTTCTTGGCGGCGACTGCTTTTTTGGCAGCGGGCTTGGCCGGCTTAGGGGTGGTTTTTTTGGCGATTTTTTTGTTTTTGGCCATGGCGGGAAAAAGGTTAAATAGGAGAAAGGGCTTGAACGCAACGCGGACAAACGTCTCCGCGCGCGGTATTTTCGAGGGCGGCCACCCAACGCCAGCAGCGCGGGCAGCGGACGTAACCCAGCTCTTGGGCCGGGCGGACGCTGATGCCGGGCGTTGGGCCGGGAGCAGCAGCCAGAGTGACGTGCGATACGATAAAAAGTTCCGGGAGGAAATCGCGGTGTTTTTCCAGCACCTTGAAACCGGCGTCGTCCGCCGGCACGGCGAGCGTGACCGCGGCGTCGAGCGATTTGCCGATGTGGCCGGCCTGGCGGGCGGGCTCCAGCGTTTCGTTCACTTGGGCGCGGACGCGCAGCAACGCGGCGACGTCGGACTCGACCTCGGGATTCGTCCACGCTTCCGGCGCGATCGGCCAGTCCTGCAAATGGATCGAATGGGGGGAGTATTCGGCCCGGGCGGTGGCGAAACTCCAGGCCTCGTCGGCGGTGAAGGTGATGAGCGGCGCCAGCAGCTTAACCAAGGTTTGAAAAATATGATGGATCGCGGATTGCGAGGAGCGGCGCAGCGGCGAATGCGCGGCCAGCGTGTAAAGACGGTCCTTGAGGATGTCGTGGTAGGTCGCCGAAAGCGTGACCGAGCAGAATTGGTTGCAGAGCTGGTAGACGCGGTGAAATTCGTAGGCGTCGTAAGCGGCGGTGCATTCGCGCAGCAACCCGGCGGTCTGGTTTAACGCCCAGCGGTCGAGCGTGTCCATCTGCTCCGCCGGGACGGCGTCGCGGGCCGGGTCGAAGTCGTGCAAGACGGATAGCTGGTACCGGAAGGTGTTGCGGAAGAGCCGGTAAGTCTCGCCGACGTGGCCCAGGATTTCGTCCGAAACCGGGATGTCGTCGCGGAAATCCTGCGAGGCGATCCACAGCCGGACGACATCGGCCCCGAGCTTGCCGATGTAGGCGTCGGACGTCTGCGGCTTCTCGTAGCTGCTGCTTTTGGAGATCTTTTTTCGGTCCTCATCCACAATGAAACCGTGGGTGAGCACGGCGCGGTAGGGAGCGCCGCCGCGGGCGATGACGCTGGTCCAAAGGGACGACTGGAACCAACCGCGATGCTGGTCGCTGCCCTCGAGATAAAGATCGGCGGGCCAGAGCGTGCCGCCTTGCCCGCGGGCGAGCACCGCGGCGTGCGAAGAGCCGGAATCGAGCCACACGTCGAGCGTGTCGCGCCCGCAGGTGAGCGCGGACGGCGCGGGCCAGCCGGGGGGGAGCTTCACGCCCTCGAGGATCTTTTCCGGCGTGGCGTCGTACCAGAAATTAGTGCCGAGCTTTTCGATCTTGTCGGCGATGGCGCGGGCCGCGCCGGCATCCAGATAAGGTTTCTTGTCGGCGTCGTAAAACGCGGGAATGGGCACGCCCCAGGCGCGTTGGCGGCTGACGCACCAGTCGGGCCGGGACTCGACCGCGCCGCGGATGCGCGCCTCGCCCCAAGCGGGAATCCATCCGTGGTGGGCCGCGATCTTGTCGATCTCGCCGAGGGCGGTCTGGCGCATGCCGTTTTTGTCGAGCGCGACGAACCACTGGTCGACGGCGCGGAAAACGATCGGCGTCTTCGAGCGCCAACAGTGCGGGTAGCTATGGACGTGTTTTTCCTTGGCGAGCAGGGTGCCGCTGGCGGCCAGTTTTTTTAGAACGCCGATATTGGCGGGCGACGTGCGCTTTTTTTCCAGATCCTCGACGGTTTCGAGCGCCGTCAGCCCGACCAAGTCGGCCGGCACGCGGCCGTCGTCGACATATCTGCCGTCCGCGCTCACCGGGCAGTAGATCTCCAGACCGTATTTCAGGCCGGTTTGATAGTCTTCCATGCCGTGGCCGGGCGCGGTATGGACGCAACCGGTGCCGCTGTCGGTCGTCACATAATCGGCGAGCACGACCGGCGAAACTTGATCGAGGAAAGGATGACGCGCGGCCAAGCCTTCGAGAGCCTGGCCTGGCTTGACGACGGGAGAGGGGTCGCCGGCGGATAATTCAGCCGCCGCCGCGGGATTTGATTTCTTGACGGCTTCAAGGACGGACGGAAGCAGCGCCGAAGCGACGACGATGCATTCCGGGCCCAGATCGGCGACGACATAATCGACCTTCGGATGCACCGCGATCGCGAGATTGGCGGGAATCGTCCAGGGCGTCGTGGTCCAGATGACGACGCTCAGGGGTTTGTCCGCCGGCAGGCCGAACTTTTTCGCTTCGTCGGCCGGCACGGGAAATTTCACCCAGATCGAAGGCGAGGTATGCTCCTTGTATTCGATCTCGGCTTCGGCCAGCGCGGTTTCGAAAGGGATCGACCAATAGACCGGCTTCTTCGCGCGATAGACGAGGTCTTTCTCGATGAAGGCCGCGAAGGTGCGCATGATGTCGGCCTCGAAAGCGGGCGCCTTGGTTTGGTACTCGTTTCTCCAGTCGGCCAGCACGCCGAGCCGCTTGAATTGCGCCCGTTGTTTTGCGATCCAGCCGTCGGAAAACTCGCCGCACTTGGCGCGCAATTCAGACGTCGTCGCCGATGTTTTTTTTTCCTGCAGGTCGCGCGCCACCTTCTGCTCGATCGGCAATCCGTGGCAGTCCCAACCGGGCACGTAGGGCGTGCGGAAGCCGCGCATG
>JBEKQH010000348.1:0-3001 GCA_049519915.1 Opitutaceae bacterium | reverse complement strand
CGCCGGTCGGATTCGACGGCGAATTGAGGATGACCAACTTGGTCCGCGGCGTAAGGGCGGCCTCCAGCTGGGCGGGGGTGAGCTTGAAACCCGTGGCGTCGCCGGTCAGGACCGCGCGCGGGACGGCGCCGGCCAGCTTCGCCATCTCGGGATAACTGACCCAATAGGGTGCCGGAATGACGACTTCGTCGCCGGGCGAGCAGACCGCCAGCATGGCGAGATAACAGGAAAACTTTCCGCCCGGGCTAACGACCACCTGCGCCGGCGCGATTTTCAAGCCGTAATCGGCGGCATATTTTTCGGCCAAGGCGGCGCGAAGCTCATCGATGCCCGCGGTGGGGGCATATTTGGTTTTGCCGGCGCGAAGCGCTGCGGCGCAAGCCTCTTTGATGAAATCGGGCGTGTCGAAATCCGGTTCGCCCGCAGCGAAGCTGCACACGTCCTCGCCGGCCGCCTTGAGCGCCTTGGCTTTGGCATCAATGGCCAGCGTTGGCGAGGGAGAGATATTCTGGGCCCAGACGGACAGTGGCAAAGGCGAGGTGCTCATGCGGTGAAGTTTGACGACTAAACGGGTGCGTGGGCGGAAAATCAAGCCCCGCGCTCGACAGAAAACGGGAAAGCTGAATTGAGATTCATGTATGATTATAGAAATGCTTCCAAGAAAGCGGTTTTGCTCAAGCCCGCATCGGCCATGCGCAAGGCCTGCTCTGAGTATGTCCGGCCTGGAGCGGAGTCGATTTGCGACAGAAATGTGATCGATGCGGGCTAAGCGCGACAAAGTCGCTTGCTGCGCGCTTTTCAGCCGCTAGCGACCCACGATTTATCTCAAAAACACGCCCTAATCTCCAGCCTCCAGTTTTCAGCCCTTCAGCTTTTTTTTGACCGGCCGGGCCATGTACTCCAACAAAGCCGAGCGCACCAGTTCGCCGGTGCTCACGCTTTTCTTGCGGGCCAAGCGGGACAACATGGCTTTTTGGTCCTCGGGCAGCCGGACGGAAATCTGCCGGTGATCCGCGTGGACCGCGCTGAATCGTTTGAAATCGAAGGCCGCCAGCGCCTCGCGCACCACTTCGCTGGTCGAACGAAGGGCGATCGTCCGCCGGTGGGCCTCGATGCGTTCGATTAGGTCGAGGGGCAGATCAAAGGTAAGTGGCAAGCTCGTGGATTTTTTTTTGGCCATGACGGCAAGCGGGGTTGCTGGAAAAATACGTCTTACTCCAAGGGAAGTAGTCGCCTCCCGCGCGCCGGAGCAACGCAAAAAGCTCAGGGCTTGGACACAAATGGGCGGCGACGACGAATCGGGGCCCGCTTCTAGGATTGACTCGCCGGACGGATGGCCGATTTTGCGCCCCATCGTGGCCAAGGTCGTCATTGAAAACCTCCTGAAGGTTTACCCAGAAAAAACCGGTTTGGGCGTGCGGGCGGTCGACCGTATCAACCTCACGGTCGAGGATCGAGAGTTCATGGTGCTGGTCGGGCCCTCCGGCTGCGGTAAGACCACCACCTTGCGCCTGATCGCCGGACTGGAAGAGATCTCCGGCGGAACCGTCGCGATCGACGGACGGGTGGTGAACCAAGTCCCGCCCAAGGACCGCGACATCGCCATGGTTTTTCAGAACTACGCCCTCTACCCGCACATGTCGGTCTACGACAACATGGCTTTCGGTCTGAAGCTGAGAAAGTTTTCCCGGGCCGAAATCGGCGCCCGCGTGCGGGAGGCCGCCCTCATGCTCGGCCTCGAAGACCACCTTGATCGAAAACCCAAGGCCCTCTCCGGCGGCCAGCGCCAGCGCGTCGCCGTCGGCCGCGCCATCGTGCGCAAACCCAAGGTCTTCCTCTTCGACGAGCCACTCTCCAACCTTGACGCCAAGATGCGGGTCTCCACCCGCGCCGAACTTTCGCGGCTCCACGCTCGTCTCGGCGCGACCATGATCTATGTCACCCATGACCAAGTCGAGGCCATGACCATGGGCGACCGCATTTGTGTGATGAAAGACGGGAACATCATGCAGGTGGCCAAGCCGCTTACTCTCTATCACCAGCCCGCCAACCTTTTTGTCGCCGGTTTCATCGGCAGCCCGCCGATGAATTTTTTCCGGGGCAACGTGCGCCGGGAGGATAGCACGCTCATGTTTGTGGAGGACAACCCAAACGCCCCTCCGCTTAAGCTGCCGCTCAACGCCCGGGCTCAGCCTTGCCTAGACCGGCCCGTCATTCTCGGTCTGCGCCCCGAGGATATCGGCGATCCAACCGGCGAATCCGCCGCGGTGATTGAAGCGAGGGTTGAAATGGCCGAGCCGATGGGCGCCGAGACTTATCTCCACCTGCACACGGGCGCGAACCCCTTGGTCGCCCGGGTCCGTCCCACCGGGCATTTCACCGTCGGCCAAACGGCAAGAATCGCCTTTCGGTCGGACCAAGCCCATCTCTTCGATCCCGCGACCGGCCAGGCGATACGTTGAACCCAGGGCGTCCAGCGGATCCCGTCTTTCGCGTTGTCCCGGCTCCGATTGTGAGAAGAGGGAAGCCAAGAAACCCGGAATCGTTTTCCCGGCTTCCTGGTTTCCTTCTTCAAAAACATGGGAGAATGAGACCAATTTCGAGAACGAGAATGAAACAGATGGACCTTCCCTTGCCTTTTCTTTGCGCCTTTGCGCTAAAAATTGAAATTTCTTACTCCACCGGCTCGATAAGCTTCGCATCCGGCGGATTGACCGCGTGGCCGAGTGCCTGCGGCGCGAATATCTCGCGGGGCAAGGTCAGCCCGAGCGCCGCCCCTTTTACCACAAACCGCGTCTTGTCGCGCGTCACCTCATCGCGCACATCAAAAGACTTGGGTATCCATTGCTCGCCGATCCGTTTCAACTCGAGCAGGCTGATGGTCTTTAGCACTTGGTCGTCCTGGCCGAGAAGTTCCGCCTGCACCAGGGCCATAAACTGGGTGTCGAGATAGACACAAACGCCCTTGAGCGCGGGATATTGGCCGGCAAACTCCTTGGGC
>JBEKQH010000347.1:0-3024 GCA_049519915.1 Opitutaceae bacterium | reverse complement strand
GGCGGCGGGATCCTCGCCCTTGCGGCGGACAACGTCGCCGCGCAACGACTTAAGGACCTCGGCGGAAAGTTCGTCCGGGCTCATTTTGCGGCCCCCGCGCAGCTTGTACTCAAAACCGGTGCCCATGCGGCGCTTGAATTCGAGCGCCACCGCGTCCGTCGCGCGCTGGTCAGTGATCTTCGCCCGCGCATTCTGGCCCACCCACAGGGTGTCGTTGGTGTGGATATAGACGGCCGAGGGCGTGAGTTCGGAGTCGAGATTATTCTTGATCACCTCGGTGCCGATGCCGACGGCCAACGCAATGCTGCTGTTGGTGGTGCCGAGGTCGATGCCGTAGTCGATGGTGGTTCTGGTCATGATGGGACGGGAGGATTTTCCGGCGTGCCGACGACGACTTCGCCAAGCTGGAGCACCCGCTCCTGCCAGATGACGGTGGGGCGCACCACTTCGATGATCATATCGCGGCTGAGGCCGGGCGTCGGTTGGAAGGTGAGCACGTTGACGGGCAGGCCGGGGTCATAGGGTTCGTTGAGCTGGTCGCGAATGGCCACGCCCATCTGGGCGAGCACATCGAGCGTGCTTTCAACGTGCCGGTAAATACGCCGGGTCTCTTCGCGGGGCTGGCCGCTGGCCGGGTCGACCAGCTTGCCCTTCGCCCGCCAGACGTGGGTCGCGATTTCCGCGATCCGGTCCAGGGCCGGAGACGGCGCGGCGGTCGCCGCCGGAACCGGCGCCGCCTTGATTTTTTCCCATTCGGCCAGAGCCTGGTCGAGCGGCGCATCGGGAAACCGCACAATCCGCCGGGGATCGCGCGCAAAAACCTGGTCAAGGAAGGACGGCGTGGTCATGGAACCTATCTAAAAATCGGTTTTCCGCGCGGCTGAATGCGAACCGGAGGCGCTTGGCGGGTCAATGGCATTGGATTCAATTTGGCAAAAGGTTCAGGGCCGACGGCAACGGGGGCCGAAGCAAGGCCTCAATCAAGTCGCCGACAATCACCGCATTCCAGGTCGCATGCGCCGGAAAGCCGACGGCCCGCCGCGGTTCGCGGCGGTCGGCGAGACGGACGATATCGGCATCGACGGTATGAATAAGCTCGGGATAGGGCACGAGGATCGATTTGTGCTCCGGCGGTTCGGAATCAGGGTAGAAGAACACAACTCCATCGGGCGTCAAAGACACGTTTTCAATAAAAACCGGATGGCCCCCTTGCACAATGCCCGCCAGCCACACCACGAGATGGGGGCATAGCCAGCGCCGGCAGGCGTCGACAATGCGCCCATAGGCCTTTTCGTCCATGCCGCCGCGACCGAAAAAGTTTTCCCCGTCGAGCACGACTTTCCCTTG
Organism: Opitutaceae bacterium; assembly: GCA_049519915.1. Classification (GTDB taxonomy): domain Bacteria; phylum Verrucomicrobiota; class Verrucomicrobiia; order Opitutales; family Opitutaceae; genus DASRHD01. The sequence goes on along the minus strand of JBEKQH010000347.1, from coordinate 1,677 downwards.
GTCCGACCACCACGCGACCGTGAAAGGCGATTCCACCGGCGCCCCGCCGACCGGGATCCGGCCATGGCGAATCCCCGTGATTCCTTCCGCGGGCAAAAACATTTCGTCGAATTGGATCCCGGAAGGATCGATGTGCAGCCGATGCCCATCGAGGATGAGCACCAGTTCCCCGGCCTCGTCCATGTCCCCGGGCGGAAGTGACGCGGATCCGCCGGCGACCACGGCGCAAATCTCCTGAATCCGGGTCGCGAGGTCGCCCTTGAGCCGCCAACCCCGCAGCCGTTTCAACCATCGCAGACAGGCGGCGTTGTCATGGGACTCGCGTTGATAGAGCACGAGCCGGTCGATCACGGCGGACGCGAAGGAGGAACGCAGATCGAGGCCGTAAAGAGAATCCAGGCCGCATAATTGCTCGACCAGCTCCAGTTCTCGCGGCGGCGGCTCGATCAACCGGATGATCTCGTCGAGCGCATCACCCGGCGCCACCCGGGCGGCCTGCTCCGCCGCGGAAAGGCGAAGTTCCAATTGGGTGGCCAAGGGACGGGCGCACAACTCGAGCAGATGAGCTCCACCCTCGATCCGGCCATTGACCCCATGAAGAAAAGCCGCGTGCCATTTCGCCCGCGCTGGATCGTCGCGCTGGGCGTAGCGGACGACGAGTTCGGCATTGATCGCCGCCAGAACCCGCGGCAACGACGCCCGCAATCCCCCGGCGATCGCAGGCGGCAATTGCGGTTCGTCAAGCTCCCGCAATCGCGCCTCTACGCGACCCCATAAATCCGCGCTCTGCGCCAGCAAATGCCAGCGGGCAAAGGCCTCCGTCCACACTTCCCCGCGAAGTTTGTCCGTGACGCTCCAGACCTGTTCGCCCCCCAACGCCTGAAGGTGATGGTAGACGGCCAGGTTGTGCGCCGCGACCGCGCTCCCCGCCGCCTCGGAACCATGCCAAATTTCGATCGCCGCTTCGACCTCCCGCCGCGCCAGGCAACCGAGCGCTTGGTCGGTAGATTCTTGCGGGTACGTCTCCGGCCAAAACCAGAAAAACTCATAAGCAAAACGCCGCCGCGGGTCTTTCAGCGTTTGCGCGACGTCGAGCAGTTGCTCGGCCGAGGGCGCCAGTCCCGGCGCGAAGGCCCAGCGATATTCCGCGGTGCGCAGTTCGAGCGTCTGGCGCAACGCGTCCAGACGTTTGGCGGAGTCCCGCGCGCCGGCCAGCACCGACAGGCCGGTCTGACGAAATGGATTTTGTTGGTAAAGTTCCGGTGCGGCGATGGCCGCCAAGAGATCACCCGACGATCGGCCATGATCGGAGGACATTCCGACAGAGTCGTGATTGCTGCTATCTGTGTGATCAGACATCCGTGAAGGGCCGTGCGCCCCCTAGAGGCCTTCTTATCGACGATCGCGGCTTTTAACGCAAGCCGACCCGGACCACCACGCTGTCCTAATTTGAATTTTGCCGTCTTATTGTAGCCGACCCCGGCCGCCGGCCTCAGCGAGGCCGGCTACAGTTGAATTGGGGCGCGACTGTCCATGAAAAAACCGCGATTCCCGCCCCAGAAGGGTAACCAAGACGGGGTTCCGGCGTCAGGCTTGACCAAGCCGGCCATCCCCCACCCGCTCTCGACCTCCTCGTTGGTTTCCTACTCTCATGTTTCGCACCAAACAAATATCCCT
>JBEKQH010000346.1:0-3030 GCA_049519915.1 Opitutaceae bacterium | reverse complement strand
TCCAGGACCTCTACGCCGCTAACAAGGAAAACCAGATGTTTCTCCACGCCCGCTTCAATCTGGGCGAGGACGTTCTGGAACCCTACAAGGAAACAATAGCCCGATGGCTCTGGCCGGACGTTTTGCGCAACCAGGACGCTTCGGTGGTCAGGGCAAAACAGGCCATCTCCAGCTACAGAAAGGCCGTTGGCGAACCAGCCGGGCTCGCGGAGCTGATGGTGTTCTATTGCGAGCAAGCTACTGGTTTCTGCAACGATGTCGGGTATCAGGACGAAGACTACTTCGATGCACTGGTCCGTATGTTCGAACGGGCTCTTCCAGTCATAGACCAGCTACCAGCTAGCCAACGCAGTGCCTTCATCGCCCGGCTGGACCGCACACGCGCAATCGGCCACAACCTCGGCTACGGCGTCGGCGACGACATGGACTCACTGCTCGCGAAATACGTGGAGACCTAACCGCCCATCTCCCCCGTTGCTATCCACTATGCAGCCTTGCCGAAAGCACTCTTGGCACAAACCCCTTTTAGACCCCCATTACCCGTTTCCACCCGTTCCCAAGGCTTCCTAGCGATGCCACTCGCGCTCTTGGTTTGTTCGAGATAGCCGTATCTCTCTACCCTCATAACCCAAAGGTCGAAGGTTCAAATCCTTCCCCCGCAACCAACAATCTCAATCAGTTGCGCGGATTCCTGAGCGTACCCCAAACTCCCGTTAACTCCCAATAGCAGAAATAGCCGGTTTTTCTTCCGGTTTGCTGCCGTTCAGGACCATCTCTACAACTTTGCTGTAGCCCGCCTCAATCCTTCAGACGCTGAGAAGCGAAGGCAGTAGAGGACCGCGAACAAGCTCGCCGGACATATGATGAAGCCCACGGCAAAGCATCCGAAGCCCAGGACTTTAACCCGTCGCCTGAACTCAAGAGCCTTTTCTGTGAGGTGGCCAAACGCATCCATCCCGACCTGACGAAGGATTCCGGAGACCAGGAGCGCCGTACTCGGTTCATGACCGAGGCCAACCGCGCTGATGCGGCGGGCGACGCCGAGACCCTCCGGCGTATTCTCGACGAGTATCAGGACGGTGCGGATGCGGTTGAAGGTGAGGGAATCGGCCACCGAACTTAACCGCATCATCCGGCAAATAAGCCTAGCTAACTTCCCGTCATCCTCCGGCGGATACTGTTCGGCCAAAGTGAAAACTCTATTTATCCTGTTTTCATTAACTTGCCGGATCGCCACCCCCGCCAGCCCCACGCGCGCATGTTAATTCTTCAGTCAGGGAGCACACTCATATTCGCTCTCGCAAACAAAAGGAATCACAAAATGTCAACGCCGGCACAATCAAAAATCGAACATCGCGAACGCGCAATTCCCCTCCTCACCACGCACCGAGGACCAAACCACCTCCGCCGAGAACGACGTCACCGGCGGCCTGTTCGCCATACACGACTTCATCCGTCCAGGTGAAGAGCCCCTCTACGCCGAACTCGACGACACGCTGAAGCACGACCTCGTCCCCGCCGGCCTGCTCGAACACAACCTCGTCGATGAAATCCGTCGCGCCATGTGGCGTCTCCGCCGCTGTGGCCAGGTCGAAGAAAGTTTTGCCGCAACAGCAGCCCACGGCTCCGGCCCGCTCCCGGACCCGATGCAGAACGAGTCCATGGCCAGAATCCAGCTCTCCGTCGACCGCGCGCGTTCCTTGTCTCACCGGCTCCTGCACAAATGAACCGCCGAACTTCGCAAGTTTCAGACCGAGCGCCAGTTCCGCAACGAATACCTCTACGGCGGAACCGACATCTCCCACTTCGGCCTCTGCGACATCCGCTCCATGCTAAAAGGCATCGACGACCGCAGCACCGCCCAACACCGCCGTCAGAATCTCATCGCGAAGGCCGAAAAGGCCCAACTGGCCGCCATCTTCGCCGCCCCCACCCCGATGCCCGCTCCGGCGACGCCAGGTTCGTTTTGTAAAAACGCCGCAACGCCCGTTCAAACGCCCCCGATGCCCCCTGCCCCTGCGGTTCCGGCCTGAAACACAAGCGCTGCTGTGGCAAGGAAGCGCCGGCAGCGCTCGGCGTGACCCGGAATCCGGCCTAAGATTTTTCTTATCCACCCAGACAGCGCGATATATTGAGATTTACCCATGAGTCATAACACGTTTGGCGCCGCCTCCACCCTACGGGTCGCAGGTTCGGACTATCGCATCTTCAGCCTGACCGCGCTTGAAAAAAAAGGTATCGCGAATATCTCGCGCATGCCAATATCGCACCGGATTCTGCTGGAGAACCTCCTGCGCTGCGAAGACGGCCGGAAGGTTCAGGCTGCCGATATCGAAGGTGTCGCCCGAGGCCAGGTTGGCGATACCGCGAAGGAAATTCAGTTCATGCCGGCGCGGGTGCTGCTTCAGGATTTCACTGGCGTGCCCTGCGTGGTCGATCTTGCCGCTATGCGTGATGCGCTCCAGGCGATGGGAAGGGATCCGAAAAAGGCCAATCCGCTCATGCCCGCCGATCTGGTGATCGATCACTCGGTACAGGTGGACGAATACGGGACTACCGGCGCGTTTGATTTCAACGCTCTGATGGAGTTCCAGCGCAATAAAGAGCGCTACATGCTTCTGCGATGGGGGCAGACTGCGTTTCAAAATTTTCGGGTAGTCCCGCCGGATACCGGCATCGTCCATCAAGTGAACCTGGAGTATCTGGCCGAAGTCGTCTTTCGCGTGAAGGCCGCCGACGGTGTGGTAACGGCGTATCCCGACACGGTGGTAGGCACCGATTCGCATACCACGATGATCAACGGATTAGGCGTGGTTGGCTGGGGCGTAGGCGGGATTGAGGCCGAGGCCTGTATGCTGGGGCAGCCGATTTCCATGCTGCTACCGGCGGTTGTTGGATTCAAGCTGCACGGCAAACTGCCCCCTGGTTGCACCGCGACCGACCTGGTGCTCACCGTTACGCAGATGCTGCGGAAAAAGGGTGTGGTCGGGAAGTTCGTTGAGTTTTATGGTGCGGGACTGAGCGCGCTGA
>JBEKQH010000345.1:0-3034 GCA_049519915.1 Opitutaceae bacterium | reverse complement strand
CACGCCGCCAATGAGATCGGTCAGAACGTTATCCACCGAGCCGGAAATTTCCTTGAGCGCCTCAATCCCTTCGGCGGTGAGTTTGCGCGACGTGTCGGTCTTGTCCTGGCCGTAGCGGGCGGCGCTCCCGGCTTTCATCGCGGCGACCGAGCCCATGCCGCGGTATTGTTTGTAGAGCTTCCCGTTGATTTCCAAAATTTCGCCCGGCGCTTCCCGGCAACCGGCAAAAAGTCCGCCGCAGATGACGGCATCGGCCAGGGTGAGGGCCTTGACGATGTCGCCCGACTTGGTGATGCCGCCGTCGGCGACGAGGCGGATGCCGCGCGCCGCCGCGGCGCGGCTGGCGACGTAGAGTGCGGTGAGCTGCGGAATGCCGACGCCCGCGACCATCCGGGTGGTGCAGATGGAGCCGGGGCCCTGGCCGACTTTGACCGTAGTGGCGCCGCAGTCGGCGAGAAATTCGACTCCGGCGGCGCTGGTGACGTTGCCCGCGATGATGGTGAGCTGGGGGAACGCCCCGCGCACGAGGCGCACCATCTCGCCGACGCCGGCGGTGTGACCGTGCGCGGTCGAAACGGCGACGGCATCGATGTTCTCGTCGACCAGCTGGCCGACGTGGGCGAGGATTTTTTCGCGGTCGAGTTCGCCGGACGGCTTGCGCACGGGAGCAAGCGCTGCGCCCACCGTGAGGCGAAAATGAGCGTCGCGGGCGGGTTTGCGCAGGGATTTGGATTCTCCGGTGATGCGCTCGATGTCGGAGCTGGTGACGAGCCCGCGCAGGCGGCCGTTGTCATCGACCACTAGAATCTTGTGCAGGCCGACGTGTTCGGTGAAAAAGGCGTCGGCGATTTTGATCGGATCGCCCGACATTTTCTTGGGCGGAACGGTGAAAAGTTGCGCGCGGGGGGTCATGATGTCCGCGATTTTTTTCGCGCGATAACGTTCCTTGACCAAATTGCTCGAAAGCAGCCCGGCCAGTTTGCCGTGTGCGTCCACGACGGGAAAGGTTCGGAAATCGAATTTGCGCTGCTCGATCATCGCCAGCACGTCGCCGATGAGCAGGTCGGGCGCGACCGTGATGGGATCCTGGATCAGACCGTGAATATGGTGCTTTACCCGGGCGACTTCTTCCACCTGGGCGGCCGGAGCCATGTTGTAATGAATCAGGCCGAGGCCGCCATTGAGCGCCATGGCGATGGCCATGCGCGCCTCGGTCACCGTATCCATATCGGATGAAATGACGGGGATTTGCAGGCGCAAGGTCTCGCTGAGTTGGGTGCCGAGGTCGGCGTCGCGCGGCAAAATCTCCGAATGGAGCGTGGCCAGCGAGACGTCGTCGAAGGTCAGCGCCGTGGGCCGCGCGGCGGAAAAAAAGGCGTCGGCCGGCAAATAAAAATCGGCGTCAACGCCGGAAGCGGAAGTCGTGGCAACCTTGGTCATGGTTGCCATGAACGAAATACGGCCCTTGCGAAAAAGTGCAAATGTTTTTGTGGCCGGCCCAGCAGCGCGTCGGCCTTCGCCTCCACGCTAAATTATTGATCGGTCTCCCAAATGGCGGAGCCATTTGTTGAGCCCGTGGGCAAAGCCCGACGGGCTCCTGGCGTGTTACGAATGCGCGAGGTCAATTCCAAGGGTTGAAAGCGTCTGGGGCCTACCCTAGCGTCGGGGAATATGGCCTCTCCAGCGACCACCGACCAGCCGGCTTCCGCGGATTTGCGAAAACTGACGGCCCATGGCGAATCGATTCCGGCCGCGATGACCGTCGAAGCGGCGCAAGCGGTCCTGGTTAGCAAGGCCATCGATTTTGTCGCGGTGCTCAACGGTGCGGGCCTGATTGGCGTCTGTGCCCGGCGCAATCTGGCGCAACAGCTGGGCTCCCGTTACGGGTTCGCCCTCAATGCCCAGCGGCCGGTGAGCGGGTTTCTCATGAAGGACCCGTTGACGATATCGACCGCCACCCCGATCACCGAGGTGTTCAAGGCCGCCACGGCGCGCGGCCCGCTGGAGTTTTATGACGACGTGCTGCTGGTCGAACCGGACGGACGCTATGCCGGGATGATTCCCATGAGCGCGCTGGTGCGGTTGCAGACGGCGTTTCTCCTTCGCAATAATGCGCAGCTCGAAGCCTCGCGGGATGAAATTGCGGCCAAGAACCTTGCGATGGAAAAAGACCTGCTCATGGCGCGTGAAGTGCAACTGGCCATGCTCCCCTCGGTCCATGCGCCGTTTTTCGCCAACGGTTTCACCTTGCGGCTGGCCCATCGCTACCAGCCGGCCGGCGGCATGAGCGGAGATTTCTACGACGTGCTTCGTATCTCCGACGATGTCGCGGGCCTCCTGGTGTGCGATGTGATGGGGCACGGGGTCCGCTCGGCGCTGGTGACCGCCATGGTCCGCGCGATGATCGAGGAGCTGCGTCCGGTCGCGGGCGATCCCGGTGTTCTGCTGACCCGGCTCAATCGTAATCTCACTCGCATTTTGCGCCAGGCCGACAGCCTTATTTTTGTCACCGCGGCCTACGCCGTCATCCACCTCGGCTTGCGACGGCTTCGTTATGCCCAGGCCGGTCATCCCACGCCCTTGCGCTGGGACGCCTCGGCCCGGGCGGTGCGGCCGGTCAATTGTCCCTCCGAAATGGCCGGCCCTGCGTTGGGACTGGTCGACCATTTCGAATTCTCCGCGGTGGAGGAAATTTTCGGCCCGGGCGACCGGCTTGCGCTCTTTACCGATGGGCTATTTGAAGCGGCCAACTCGTCCGGCGAGGAATTTGGGGCGGAGCGGCTGGCCCGGGAAATCGCGCACGGCGCCGGTCTGCCGCTGGACGGCGCGCTGCAAAGCGTGCTCGGTCGGGTCGGGGAATTTTGCGCCGGCGCCCCATTTGCCGACGATGTGTGCATCCTTGCCGCAGAAATGACGCAGCGATGAGGGATCGGCGTTGCCGGCAAGTATCGGGTAACAGATGGCGAAGGTGAAAGGTATCGAGCCCAATCGAGAAAAGCGAAAGGGCTCAGTGTAGCCGAATGGTTTTCGTTCT
>JBEKQH010000344.1:0-3043 GCA_049519915.1 Opitutaceae bacterium | reverse complement strand
CATGGCAGACCTTCGAGTCAAACTTCTTTTCCCGCACCGCCAACGCCAGCTCCTTCGCCGAAATGGCGAGAAACCCCACATCCCCCGTAATCAGCTCCGGCAAGGCGCCATAAGTCGTGCCAAACACCGGGCAGCCGAAATACAGGCTCTCGATCATGAACAGCCCAAACGGCCCGTGCCATCGGGTCGGGAAGATCAGTCCCCGCGAGCCGTTGAGCAGGCGGAACTTTTCCGCGCCGCCGACCATGCCGTGGAAAATGATGCGGCGTGAAAAGGTCATGCGGAAACCGCGCCGAAAATTGAAGCGGTCGCCGCCGAGCACATCGAGCGTGACTTTCGCCTTCTTGGCGACCTCTATCGCGCCCCTGACGTTCTTGACGCTCCATTCCGCCTTGCCGAGGAAGTGAAAATGTTTCCGCGCGGCGGAGAAATCGACGGGGCCATAGGCGTCCCAGTTCAAGCCGTTGTAGATGAACTCCTTCGAATTGTGCCGCGCGGCATGGTCGCGCGAGACGAAGACGGTGTTCAGCGGCCGAAACGGCTTGCGATTGTAGTTGCCATGCTCGGTCATCAGATAGGGCAGGTCGAAATCGCTATCGCTATCGAGATCGAAATCGGGCTGGAACTGGAAATGCACGATGTCGACGTTTTTGGGGATCTGCTCCTTGAGCGGACGCTCCGTGTCGAACACCAGAACCTTGGCGAAATCGCAATGCGACCCCTCGGGAGCCAGAAACGTCACCTGATGCCCGAGTTGCGTCAGTCCCCAGGCGAGATCCCAGATCACACGCTCGGTGCCGCCATAGGCGAAAACCGGGATGCGCGCATAATTGACGAGCAGGACATGCATCAGAAAAATTCCGAAACGGCGGCGGGAAGCTCGTCGAAATGCGAAATCACCCGGTCGGGCGAGAATTCCTCGATGGGCCGGTCGGTATAGCCGAAATCCACGGCGATCACCGGAATGCCCGCGGCGCGCGCGGTGGCGATGTCGGTCATGGAATCGCCGATCATCAGCGTGCGCCCGAGTTTGCCGCCGGAGGCTTCGATGGTTTTCAGCAAGGGTTTCGGGTCGGGCTTCGCCACCCCGAACGTGTCCTGGCCGCAGATGAAGGCGAAGCGGTCGGCGACGCCGAGCTTTTCCAGCAGCAGCCGCGCCGGACGCTCGATCTTGTTGGTGCAGACGGCGAAGACATCGCCGCGTTCCGCAAGCCTGTCGAGCGCGGCGATCACGCCGGGATAAAGGCGGCTGTCGTCGGCGATGCGGCTTTCGTAATAGCTCAGGAAAAGCTGGAACATCTCTTCAAGCTTCGTCTCGGAAACGCTCTGCTGCTGGGACGCCAGGCCGCGCTGGATCAGGGCGCGCGCGCCGGCGCCAAGCAGCGAGCGCGCGTCTTCCACCGGCTCGGCTCTGTAACCTTCGTGCAGCAGGACATAATTGAGGGAGGCCATGAGGTCGCCGGCTGTATCGGCGAGCGTGCCGTCGAGATCGAAGACATGAAGCACGGGTTCGGGCAAAGCAGGCTCCTAGCAAGCAGGGGATTTTGCGCTATAGCATCGAAGGACATCAGCACCAAACCTGGGGGCGAACCAATGGACGCGCTGACGCTGTTCGGACTTTTCGCGGTCAGCGCCATGCTGGCCTTCTATGCGCTGGAGCCGCGCGGCCGCATCTATGTGCTGGGTTTCGCCTTCTCCTGCGCGCTGGGGTCGGCCTATGGCTTTTTGCAGGGCGCCTGGCCCTTCGGCCTCGTCGAAGCCATCTGGTCGCTGGTGGCGCTCAGGCGTTTTTATTCCGCCGGTTGAGACGCGGGGTCCGCCCTGGCTTCGACGATCGGCAGGTTGATCAGGCCGGAGATCACGCCGAGCGCGATGGAGAGAATCCACACCGGCGTGTAGGAGCCGCTGACCTCGCGAAAATAGCCGCCGAGCAGCACGCCCAAAAAACCCCCGAGCTGGTGGGAGAAAAAGGCGAAGCCATAGAGCATGGAGAGATGGCCGGAGCCGAACATCTGGCCGATCAAGGACGAGGTTGGCGGCACGGTCGAGAGCCACAACAGGCCGGTGACCGCGCCGAAGATCAGCGCGCCCTGCGGGCTTGGCGGCAGGCTGATGAAAACCAGCGTCGCCAGCGCCCGCGAAAAATAGATGGCGCTAAGGATATAGCGGCGCGGCAACCGCAGGCCGAGGTAGCCGGACAGCAGCGAGCCGAAAATATTGAATATGCCGACCAGCGCGAAGGCCCAGTAGCCGAAAATCGCGGGCACGCCGCTTTCCACGACATAGCGCTGAAAATGCACGGTGATGAAGGCGAGCTGGAAGCCGCAGGTGAAAAAGCCGGTCACCAGCAGGACATACGATTTATGCGCGAGCGCCCGGCGGAAGGTTGCGGCCTGGCCCTCCGTCGCTTCGGCTTGCGACGCCATGGGGGCGGGAGGGGTCGCAACGGCGAGGGCCAGCGGCACGACCGGCAGCACGAGGCAGGCGAGGACGAGGCAGGTCTTTTCCCAGCCGATTGCGCCGATCAGCCCGCCAGCGAGCGGCGAAAAAAGGAACTGGCCGAAGGATCCCGCGGCGGTGGCCGCGCCGAAAGCGTAGCTGATTTTTTGCGGCGGCAGCAACTTGGCGAAGGAGCCGAGCACGAGATTGAAGGAGGCGCCGGACAGGCCGAAGCCGATCAGCACGCCGGCGGAAAGGTCGAATTCGAGCGCGGATTGGGACTGCCCCATCATGGCGAGGCCCGCGGCATAAAGCAGCGCCCCGGTGATCAGCACGTGTTTCGAGCCGAATCGGTCGGCCAGCGCGCCAGCGAAGGGCTGGCCGAGGCCCCAAAGCAGGTTTTGCGCCGCCAGCGCGATGGAAAAAGTCGCGGAGCCCCAGGCATGCCCCGCGGAAACGGGCAGCTGGAAGGCGCCCATGACCGAGCGCGGCCCGAAAGACAAAAGCGCGATCAGGCAGCCCGCGAGCAGGATGACGGCTTCCGGCAGGCGGGTTTTGGGCGCGATTTCCGAGCGCGTGTCCAAATCTCTTCTCCGGCAAATCC
>JBEKQH010000343.1:0-3048 GCA_049519915.1 Opitutaceae bacterium | reverse complement strand
CGAATACTACGAGTTGAAGCCCGAACGCCGCAGCCTGGTCCAAGGTCTCATCTATCCGGTGCCCGATCCCCTCTTTCCTTTTCTCGGCGTGCATTTCACCCGCATGATCGACGGCAGCGTCCATGCCGGACCGAACGCCGTGCTCAGCCTGAAGCGCGAGGGCTACCGTTCGACCTCGTTTAACTTTAGAGACTGTTTTGAAACCCTGACTTTTCCCGGCTTCTGGCGGATGGCATGGCGGAATACCCGCGCCGGACTGGAAGAACTGCACCGATCCTTCAGCAAGAAGGCCTTTGTGCGCAGCCTGCAGAAATTGATCCCGGAGATCGGCGAAAACGATCTGGTTCCCAGCCAAGCGGGCGTGCGAGCCCAAGCCGTGCGCGCGGATGGCGGGCTGGTGGACGACTTCATGATCCTTTCCGACGCCCATGCGGTCCACGTTTGCAACGCTCCTTCGCCGGCCGCCACCGCCTCGCTCGAAATTGGACGCACCATCGTCGATCAATTGGCCAAAGACGACAATGGGTTGCGCTAGCGACCTGAAAAGAGCGGAACTTTCCCTGGACGCTGCGGCAGGGAAACTGCTATTCCCGCCGCAGCCCCACGTATTTTAAAGCATGCAGCATCATGACGTCATCATCGTCGGCGCCGGGCCCTACGGTCTTTCGGCCGCCGCCCACTTGGCCGCCATCCCGGGACTCGAATTTCGCGTGTTTGGCGAACCGATGTCATTTTGGGACCGCCATATGCCGGCGGGCATGTTCCTGCGTTCCAATTGGACCGCCACCGAGATAGCGAGCCCGGACGACGCCTTGACCTTGGAGGCGTTCCAGGCCGCCAGCGGCACCCGGTTTTCCACTCCCGTGCCGCTCGAAAATTTCGTCGACTACGGGCGCTGGTACCAGCGCCAGGCCGCGCCTGATCTCGACTCACGCAAGATCATGCGGATCGAGGCCCATGCGAAAGGCTTTTGCGTCCTCCCTGAGCGGGGTGACTCCGCGACCGCGCGACGCGTGGTGATCGCGGCCGGCATCGGTTCTTTTGCCCGACGCCCCTCGGAGTTTGACGGGCTGCCCGCCGAGCTGGTTTCGCATGCCTCCGAACACCGCGATTTCAATAAATTCGCCGGCCGAAAGGTGCTCGTTCTCGGCAGCGGACAGAGTGCGCTCGAATCGGCCGCCTTGCTGCATGAGGGCGGCGCCCAAGTCGAAGTGGTCGGACGCGCCCGGCAGATTCACTGGCTGCAGGGACGTCTCTCCAAATTTCTTCACCACGGGGCGGGCAAATTCGCCCGACGTCTGCTCTACGCTCCCACCGATGTGGGACCGGCCGGCCTCAGCCAGCTCTTGGCCCGCCCGGACTGGCTTCGGCTTTTGCCCCGCGGTCTGCAAGACAAGTTGCGCAAGCGCGCCGTTCGGCCCGCGGGCGCGCGCTGGCTGGTGACGCGACTCGCCGACGTGCCAATCGCCCTCGGACGTTCCACGGTCTCGGTTGCGGTGGACGGCGGACAAGTGAAGCTCAAGCTGGACGACGGAAGCGAACGCTCGGCCGATCATGTTCTGTTGGGAACGGGCTACCGCCCGGATATTTCAAAGTACGAGTTTTTGTCTCCCGGTCTCGTGCAGGGCGTCGACCGCGTCCAGGGATTTCCCCGTTTGCAGGCAGGGCTGGAATCGTCGGTTCCCGGGCTGCATTTCCTCGGCGCTCCGGCGGCCTGGAGTTTCGGTCCCCTGATGCAGTTCGTCTCCGGCACCCGGTACGCCTCGCGTTCGCTGAGCCGATCCGTCGGAAAGAGCGTCCGCCCGTAACAGCGCGAGCCGCTAAATTCAATGGCTGACCCCGCACCAGAGGCCTTCCCCGAAACCGCCTTTTCGTCCGCTTACGGAGATAAGCCGGTCGGCGGAGTCGTCATCGGCGGCGATTACCAAGGTTTGGGCATCGTTCGCAGTCTCGGGCGTCACCATGTGCCCGTCTGCATCATTGACGATGAAAGATCCATCGCCCGTTACTCGCGCTATGCGACTCACGCGGTGAAAGTGCCAAATCTGCGGGACGAGAAGGTCACGGTAGAAACCCTCCTGGACATCGGCCGGCGGTGGGACCTCAAGGGCTGGGTGCTTTATCCAACGCGGGACGAGACCGTGGCCGCCCTGGCTCAAAACCGGGCCGAGCTAAGTAAATTCTTCCGGGTGCCCACGCCTGAATGGGCTTCCATCAAATGGGCTTGGGACAAGCGCAATACCTATCAACTGGCCCAAGAGCTCGGCCTTCCCATCCCACGGACGTGGTATCCTCGCACGGTCGAAGACCTGGACAAAATCGAGGCGGCTCCGCCCTTTGCGGTCAAGCCCGCCATCAAGGAACACTTTATCTATGCCACGAAGGCCAAAGCTTGGCGGGCGAACAATCGCGATGAGCTGCGCCAACTCTTTCAACGGGCCGCCGCGCTGGTCGAAACAGGGGAAGTGATGATCCAAGACCTGATTCCCGGCGATGGCCGCCAGCAGGTCGCCTATTGCGCCTTTTTTAAGGAGGGGCACGCGGTCGGCAGCATGGTCGTCCGCCGAAGACGCCAGCATCCGCCTGAATTCGGCCGGGCCAGCACCTATGTCGAAACCATCGATCTTCCCTTGATCGAGGAATTCTCCGAACGCTTTTTGCGGGCGATCAATTATTACGGACTGATTGAGCTGGAGTTCAAACTGGACCCCCGCGACGGCCAGTATCGGCTGCTCGACGTCAATGGACGCACCTGGGGTTATCATTCGCTGGGTTTGAGCGCCGGCGTGGACTTTCCCTCCATGCTTTTTTTCGACCAGATCGGCCGGCCCGTCGCGCCTTGTCGGGCCCGAGCCGGCGTCAATTGGGTCCGGATGGTCACCGACCTGCCGACCAGTTTCTTGGAAATCCTTGGCGGCCGGCTAAAGGCGCGATCGTACTTGCAGACTTTAAGGGACTGCCACGTCGAAGCCGTATTCAGCCGCCAGGATCCCCTGCCCGGACTGATCGAGCTCGCTCTTTTGCCGTATCTGTCCATCAAACGGGGGC
>JBEKQH010000342.1:0-3050 GCA_049519915.1 Opitutaceae bacterium | reverse complement strand
CTGGGCGGACAGCTGTTTCCGCTCGACCTTATGCCGCCCTGGCTGTTTCACGTGTCGAAGTTCCTGCCCTACTATTACCAGATGTACTTTCCGGCGGCGATTTTCACCGGCCGCCTCGGGCTGGCCGCCGCGTGGGAAGGGTTGGCCATCCAAAGCGTGTGGGCGGCGCTGCTCCTCGGCGCCGCCCAGTTTCTCTGGGTCCGCGGCCTGCGCCGTTACACCGCCGTCGGCGGCTGACCGCGAATGACAGTCTTCTTTAACCGCGAACAAACCCTCTCTTATTATTAACCGCGAATGAACGCGAATTATTGCGGTGAGGCGAAGAATGAAGATCGATCTGAAAACAAAGCTCTCTGCTTCCATGGTTATCTCCTGTCCAACAATCCTTATTCGCGTCCATTCGCGTTCATTCGCGGTTAAAAAGAACGTTCGGCCATGAAACTTACGAATTACGTCCGCATCTGGCTCGCCTGCGCCCGTTACTCGATCGTGCGGACCATGATGTTTCGTTTTGACTTCCTAATGTGGGCCCTGGTCGAGCTCTTCTGGATGGCGGTCAACCTGCTGCTCATCGGCGTGCTTTACCGGCACACCCGCGACATTGCCGGCTGGAACAAATACGAAATGCTCCTCCTGGTCGGCACGTCGATGCTCATCCAGCGGCTGCTCATGGGATTTTTCTGGAGCAATCTGTTCGAGATGTCGCGCAACATCCGCAGCGGACAATTCGACTTTTTCCTGGCGCAGCCCGGCAACCCTCTCTTCATGGTCTCAACCCGCAAGCTCGACCCCGATAGCCTGCTTAACACATTGGTCGCGCTTGGCGTCATCGGCTATGCCGTCCATCAGCTCGGCCTGCCGGTGACCCTTGGTGGGGCCGTCCTCTATGCGCTGCTCCTGTTCTGCGGGGTGGCGATCCACTATAGCGCGCTGCTGATGGTATCATCGTTAGCGCTTTGGATCGTGGGTATGCAGGGGCTGGAAGGCATTTATTTCACGCTGTTTGAGTTTTCCCGGCTGCCGCGCGAGGCGTTCCACCGCGGTCTCGCCAGCGTGCTCTTCGTCTACGCGCTGCCCGTGGTCATCGTCAGCAACGTCCCCGCCCACACGCTCCTGCACGGCTTCGATCCCCTTTCCGCGGTCTGGCTCATTGCCGTGACCGCGGCCTGGTTCACGGTGGCGGTCGCGGTCTTCAACCGCGGCCTCCGGGCCTATGCCAGTGCATCATCCTAGCAGCGTGTCGGACTTCGCCTCCACGCTGCTTAACCAAAATGGCAAGGCCATTTTGGAACTGACTGTCAGCAGCGGAGGTTTTTTTAGGTTTGGATTGTTTTTGGGATCGAAGGCCGTTCTTTCTTTATTCGCGTTCATTCGCGGTTAAAAACTGCTTTGGTCTGGAAAAGCCCTTCGCGGTTAGAAATTGGCATTTGAGGTTTGCGAGTTTTTTGGGAGTTACGAGACTGGGGCTTGGAGTATTTCCTCATGCCGGTTCCTCTCTCCTCCCCTCTGGGCGCGTTGCAGGCCCGCCTCACCTACGAGTTTCGCGATACGGCGCTGCTTGAACAGGCCGTGACACACTCGTCGTTTTTGCAGGATCATCCGGCGGCCGCCGAAAGCTATCAGCGGCTGGAGTTTCTGGGCGACGCCGTCTTGCAGCTCATTTTGACCGAGGCGCTTTTTCGGCTCTTCCCCGGCGACCGCGAAGGCTCGCTCAGCAAACGCCGCGCCGCCCTTTCCAAAGGAAGCTTTCTCAGCCAGTTGGCGCGTGACATCAACCTCGCGGCCTGCCTGCGCCTGAGCACAAGCGAGGAAACCACGGGCGGGCGGGCGCGCGCCTCGACACTTGAAGATGCCTTCGAGGCGCTGATCGGCGCACTTTATCTGGACAGCGACTGGCCCACCACCCGGCGTCTGGTCCTGAGCCTTTACGGCTCCCTCCCCGACCATCTCGCCTCGGTGGCGGACGACGACAATCCCAAGGGGCAATTGCAAGAGCTGGTCCAGCCGCGGCACGGCAACCAGGCTCTGCGCTACGAGGTCTCGGATATCGCCGGCCGGGACCACGCGCGCGAATACGAAGTCACCGTTTTTCTGCGCGATCGCGCATTGGGCACCGGCCGAGGCCCGTCAAAAAAATCCGCCGAGGAAGCCGCGGCGCTCGCCGCGCTGGAAACGCTGAAGACCGCGCCGGAGGATTAATCGCGGAAACGCGGAATGGCAGAAGCGCGAAATTGTGCTATTGCTTCCGACTTCCCTTTTTTCCGCTCTTCCGCGTTTCCGTGATCCTCATGTCCGTGTCTTCCGTCTCTTCGCGCTTCAAGCTCACCGGCCTTTGCCCGCCGGCGCGCGGGGCGGCCCTGGCCGAACTGCTATCCGCCTTCCCGTCGGCCGTCTGGCTGGTCGTCGTGAACGAACTGCGCGCGGCCGAAACGCTCGGCGAGGACGTCGCGATTTTTTATAACGCCGCCGGCGGAAAGTCACCCGTCGAGGTGCTGGTCTTTCCCGAATCGGTGCCCGACAGCCGCGACATGCGCGAGGCCTTTGCCGCGTCGAGCGACCGGCTGACCGTCCTCTCCAAGCTGCGGGCTCGCCGTGGCCTCCAGCCGCTCCGCCGACGCGAGGCGACGGGAGACAGGTCACAAGTGGCAGGTCACAAGTATCAAGATTTCAGCCGCGAAGCGGCGGGATCTCCTGACACTTCCTCGCTCCCTGTTCTCGACTCTCAGCGCTCAACTCCCGACTCTCCACTTCCTGTCGGCCGAAGCCTAGGCGAAGGCGAATCACCTCTTCTCGTCCTCACCACACCCACCGCGCTGCTCCAGCCCGTGCCGGCCCTCGAAGCCTTCGCCACGCACGAACTCACGCTCGCGCGCGGGCAACGCCAACCTTTCCAGGCATTGCTCGAAAAGCTCCACGCACTCGATTACGACAGCGAGGCCGTATGCGAGGCGCCGGGACAATATGCCGTTCGCGGTGGGATTATCGACGTCTACCCGGTCACGGCGGCACAGCCCTACCGCCTCGATTTCTTCGGCGATGAACTCGAATCG
>JBEKQH010000341.1:0-3067 GCA_049519915.1 Opitutaceae bacterium | reverse complement strand
GGTCGCGGAAAATCTCAACCTGTTCCAGCGCATGAAAGCCGGCGAGTTCCCCGACAGCGCCCGCACGCTCCGGGCCAAGATCGACATGGCCGCGCCCAACATCTGGCTGCGCGACCCGCTCATCTACCGCATCCGCCATGCCGAGCACCACCACACCGGCAAGAACTGGTGCATCTACCCGCTCTATGATTTTGCCCACTGTCTCAGCGATTACATCGAGGGCGTCACCCACAGCATCTGCACGCTCGAGTTCGAGGTCCACCGCCCCCTTTACGATTGGATTCTGGAGGGGCTTGGCCTGCCCCGCCCGCTCCCGCACCAGTATGAATTCGCCCGCCTCAGCCTCGGTTACACGGTCATGAGCAAGCGCAAGCTGCTCCAGCTCGTGCAGGAAAAGATCGTCTCCGGCTGGGATGATCCGCGCATGCCCACGATTTCCGGCCTGCGCCGCCGCGGCGTGCCCGCCAGCGCGCTGCGCCAATTCGCCTACCATATCGGCGTGACAAAATTCAACGGCCTGACCGATGTCTCCGTGCTCGAGCACGCCATCCGAGAGGATCTGAACCAACACGCGCTCCGCCGTCTCGCCGTCCTTCGCCCGGTGAAGATTGTGCTGACCAACCTCCCGGCCGGCGAAGCGATCGAGTGCACCGCGGTGAACCATCCCGGCGATGAAACCGCCGGCACGCGCAAGCTGGCCCTGACCCGGGAGATATGGATCGAGAGCGACGATTTCATGGAAACCCCGCCGCCGAAATACTTCCGCTTGAAACCCGGCGGCGAGGTGCGGCTCAAATATGCCTGCATCATCAAATGCGACGAAGTCGTGAAAGACGCTGCCGGCAAGATTTCCGAGCTGCGTTGCACCGCCGACCTCGATTCGCGCACGGGCGGCCCGACGGCGGCCAAGAAAGTCAAAGGCACGATCCATTGGGTCAGCGCCGCCCAGTCCATCGACGCCGAGGTGCGTCTCTACGACCGTCTTTTCAACGTGCCCGAGCCGGACGCCGACGGCGATTTCAAGCGGCATATCAACCACCATTCGCTCGAAGTCGTGACCGCGAAGCTCGAACCCTCGCTCCAGGAGGCGCAGCCTGAGCAACGTTTCCAATTCGAACGCCTGGGTTACTTCGCGCTCGACCCCAAGGACGCCCAACCCGGCCAGCCCGTCTTCAACCGCACGATCACAATGAAGGACGCTTGGACCAAATCCCCATGAAGCAAACCATCGTTACCCTCGACATGGAGGGCGTCCTCACCCCGGAGATCTGGATCGCCGTGGCCGAGCGCACCGGCATTCCCGAATTGCGCCGCACGACTCGCGACGAGCCCGACTACGACAAATTGATGCGCTATCGGCTCGATCTGCTCGACCGCAACGGCATCACGCTGCCTAAAATCCAGGAGGTCATCGGCGCCCTCGCGCCTTTGCCGGGCGCGATCGAGTTTCTCGATTCGCTCCGGACCCGGTCCCAGGCGATCATTCTCTCCGACACCTTCGAGCAATTCGCCCAGCCGCTGCTGCGCCAGCTCCATTGGCCGACCCTCTTCTGCCATCGCCTGCTGGTGACCGACGACCGGATCACCGGCTATCAGCTCCGCATGGCGGACCAGAAACGCAAGTCCGTGCAGGCCCTGCAGACGCTCAATTACAAGGTGGTCGCCGTCGGGGACTCGTTCAACGACACCACCATGCTGATCCAGGCCGACCACGGCATCCTGTTTCACGCGCCGGCCAACGTCGTGGAAAAATTCCCCCAATTTCCCGCCCTCAACGACTATCCGGCGCTGTTGAAGTTGATCCAGAGCCGACTGTAGAACCAATCCACCGCTTTTTTAACCGCGAATGGACGCGAATAGCCCGAACACTCGGATTTGCGCCTGATTAGCGTTTATTCGCGTCCATTCGCGGTTAAATCCCGTCACGCCATCAGGAACCGTTCGATCCGTTTGAGCACGCGGTCGCGGCCCAATACGCGAAACATACTGGTAAGGCTGGGTCCGACATTCGTGCCGGACACCGCCAGCCGCGCCACCGATTGATAGTCGCCAAAGCCGAGGCCATGTTTGGCCGCGAGCGCCTTGATCGCTTCCTCGATCGAAGCATCGCTTGAGAAATCGGCCGTCTTCGCGGCGTCGGCGAGTTCGCGCAAGCGCGTCTTGGGGTCGCCCTTGGCCATAACTTTGTCCCGCGCCTTGGCGTCGATGGGAAATTCGTCGGTGAAAAAATAGGCCGTGTAGGCCGGCAGCTCGTCGATCGCCTTGATCTTCGGCTGGCTGAGCAGCATGATTTCGTGAAAATACGAAGGATCCGCCGCGAGCGCCGCCGCCTTGGCGGGGGCCGCCGCCGGCGAGCCTGGCTCCGGCCGCGTAAAATACTCGCGCGTGAGCTGCCCGAACCGGTCGGCCGGCAATTCCAGCAGGTAAAGCATGTTCATGTGCGCGAGCTTCTTTTCGTCGAAACGCGCGTTGCTCTGGTTCACGCCGGGCAGGTCGAAGAGGCGGACAACCTCGTCGATCGGCATCTTCTCGCGATCGTCGCCCGGATTCCAGCCGAGCAGACACAAAAAATTGACCAGCGCCTGGGGCAGGAATCCGCGGCGTTGGTATTCCTCGATCAGCGCGCCCTGGTCGCGTTTCGACATTTTGCCCGGCCCGTTTTGTTTTAAGATGAGCGGAATGTGCGCATAGACAGGGAGCGGCGCGCCCAAGGCTTTGAGCAGCTCCGTGTGTTTGCTCGTGTTCGAAAGATGGTCTTCACCGCGGATGACGTGGGTGATGCCCATCGTGATGTCATCGACCACGTTCACCAGATGGAACACCGGGTTGCCGTCCGAACGCACGATGACGAAATCCTTTTCCTCCGTGCGCTCGACCCGTCCGCGGATGGCGTCTTCGACGACCTGCGGCTGGCCTGAAATTTTGAAGAAAACCGCGCCTTCTTTTTCGTAGGTGCGACCCGCGGCCTTCAGCTTGTCCAAATACTCGCGGTAAATGGCCGCGCGTTCGCTCTGCCGATAGGGCCCAAACTCGCCGCCGCCGGAACCGCCGACGACCGGGCCTTCGT
>JBEKQH010000340.1:0-3081 GCA_049519915.1 Opitutaceae bacterium | reverse complement strand
CACCTGAACCCCGCCTCTTCCTTTGGCCTGGGGGGCGGGCCAAAGGCAGAGAGACTCCCCGCAATTCTCCACATCGCTGCGTCCGAGCGAGATGCCGCGGGAAATTCAAACTGCTACTGCCACCCCGGCAATGCCGGGGGAACTCTCACTTTGTTTAGGATTGTCTTGGGCATGATCGTATTCCTTCATAGCTGGTGAGCTCAGAAAGGGCGCGAATTAGCTTGCTTCCGCAAATTTGCGGGCGAGGAACTCTCGGATGATCGCCACGATCTCAGGGCCCTGGCTTTCCAGCGCAAAGTGGCCGGCGTCCAGCAGATGTATCTCAGCTTCAGGGTTGTCACGTTTGAAGGCCTCGGCCCCGGCAGGCAGGAAAAACGGATCGTTTTTACCCCAGACCGCGAGAAGCGGAGGCCGTCGCGTGCGGATGTAGTCCTGGAACTTCGGATAGAGCGCGACATTGCTCTGGTAGTCGCCGAACAGATCGAGCTGGATCTCATCATTGCCGGGGCGGGCGAGAAGCGCAGAGTCGAAAGTCCACGCATCCGGCGACAGGCGCTCTGGGTTCGGCACGCCGTGCGTGTACTGCCACCGGGTCGTTTCGGGCGTCAGGAAGCCGCGCAGGGCCGCACGGTTTTCCAGGGAAGGATCCTTCCAATAAGTCTGGATCGGGTTCCAGCCCTCGCTCAGCCCCTCGACATATGCATTGCCGTTCTGGGAGATCAGCGCGGTGATTCGCTCCGGGTGATGAACCGCCAGGCGAAAACCGACCGGCGCACCGTAATCGAAGACATAGAGGGCGTAGCGGCTGAGGCCGAGGATCTCGGTGAAGCGTTCGATCACCTCGGCCAGATGATCGAAGCTGTAGTTGAAGCCCGTCCGGTCGGGAGCGTCAGTGAAGCCGAATCCCGGCAAATCTGGAGCCACGATGTGATAGCGATCGGCAAGTTCAGGGATCAGTTCCCGATACATGTGCGACGAGGTGGGAAAGCCGTGCAGTAGCAACACGGTCGGCGCCTTATGGTCGCCGGCCTCCCGATAGAATACCTTCAATCCATCGACCGAAGCGGCGCGGTAGGTGAGCGTCATGGTGGCCTCTTTGGCGGTTAGAAGAATGGGACGCGACCAGGACGACCCGGCCCCCATCGAATAGCACCCTCCACAAATTCCGAGAATACGGCATAAATGGAAACGATCCTTCCAATTTTTGATAACCAAAAAAGAACATCTTGAATCTGGGGATTGTGCGAGATCCGCGGCGTAATCCTGGGGGCCGCGGCCGGGCATCAGCGCGAGCCCAGGCTCAAGCGACCCCGTCAAACGAACGTCTGCGCCACGTCCGGGAACGGCCCGATCAAAAAATTCGTTCAGCCCTTTGGGGTCCTCGAAGACCAACGTAGCCTTTTCGACGGATAAGTCGAAACACCGTTTTCGTGACCGCGCGCACGGAGTGACAACGGCGATTGGACGGCTCTTGGCCGAGGAATCGGGTGTCGCCATTGTAGTAGCGTCGCCCCGCTCGTAGTGGGCGCGGTTGTCAGGTCGCCACGGGAGGCGTTATCAGTCAGCTGAATTGCGTTACATTATAAGCGACGTTAGGCAGGCCAGATCTTTGTTCTGGGCCGCGTCACGCCGATGGTGCGGATGAAGAGGCGGAGGCGATGCTTCTGCACGGCGAACACCGCCCCACCGCCGAGCGCACTTTGGATCTGGCCGCATTGGACTTCACCTGCCGCGCCGTCAGCCGCGATCCCTTGCGCTGCGAGAATTGGACTTTCAACACCAAGGCGTTCTTTTCCATTGATGTCTCCTTCGCGTTCGACACGACTTACGCCAAGCGCGCCGCCCTGCCGCGCGCGATCTCGCCCTCATTGTAATAACGCGCCGCTTGCTGCACGGAACGATGCCGCGACTGCTGCATGGCCTCGGGCAGCGGCACGCCGGCGCGCGCGGCTTCGGTGAGATAGCCGGAACGCAGCCCATGCGCCGAGAATTCCCCGGGATCGAGTCCGGCCATGGCGCAGCGGGATTTGATCATGGCGTTGACGCTTTGCGGATCGAGCGCGGCGGCGCCGATATTTCCCCATTTGTCGATCCGCCGAAACACTGGGCCGGCGTCGATTTTGGAAATGGCGAGCCAGGCGCGCAGTAATTCGACGGGCCGCCCCACGACGAGCACGCTCTCGCCGGCGTCGGCCGACGATGTTTTCGTGCGCCGCAGCCTGATCGCCATGACAGGAAGCTTCTCGCCGTCCGGCGCTATAAGATCGGCGGCGACCGGTTCGCGTTCTTCGAGATCGTCGACTTTGAGTCGCGCGATTTCCGAGCGGCGACGTCCGCCGGAGCCGAAGGCGAGCAGCAGCAATGCGCGGTCGCGCAGATCAACAGCCCTGCCCCGCCCACACGTCGCGATGAGCTGGTCGAGAACGTCGCGCGTAATCGCCGAGGCGCTTTTGCGCACCCGCGGCCGATCGGCGGCGCGAATGGCGAGACGCAGCGCGTTGCGAATGGACGGATTGCCGAACGGCCCCTCGAGTCCGCGCCAGCGATGTAGGCTGGACCAGAGCGCGAGGCGCCGCCGCACCGTCGCCGGCGCATGCGGGCCGGTCGATTTCAGGCGAGCTGCGGCGCGGAGGGCCTCGGCGACCTCTTGCGGCATCCCGTGTTCGGGATTTTTCTCGCGCTCGTCTTCGTCCCACAGATGATGGGCGATGAAACGCAGCACCGTCGTTTCCGACGCCGGCCATATGAGCGGCGCAGCCGTCGAGGCGCGCGCCCAAGCCTCGAGATAGGCGAGATCTGACGCGAGCGCGCGCAGCGAATTCGGCCCCGTGCCGGTCTTGGCGAGGTGCGTCAGCGTGTCGATTTCCGCTCGCGTCAGCGTGTCGGCCAGGCGGTCCCGCGCGGCAAGCGGCAAAAACCCGGCGAGCGCGTCGACCGAAAAATCGTCGGCTGCGGTCACGGCGTGCCTCCAACGCCGCGAACCTCGAAGCCTTGCGCACGGGCCGCGCTTGCGAGCCTTTTGTCGAGCGTCGCCAGCGGCAAATTTTGCGAGAGCGCCAGCGCCAAATAGCTCGCGTCATA
>JBEKQH010000339.1:0-3088 GCA_049519915.1 Opitutaceae bacterium | reverse complement strand
CGGGTACGCTCTACTCGGGCCCGGTGAACGTCGCCAGCTCGGCGACGTTAAACGCGATCGCCTACGAAAGCGGCTTGACCGATAGCGCCATCGCTTCGGCGGCCTATACGATTGCCGCAACCAACCGGTCCCTGACGGGCTCTTCGGGCAACGGATTTCATGCGTTGGCTTTGACCTCGGCCCAGACAGGAACCTTTACCGCCACGTTCGATGCCACGCCCTCGGTTTCGCCGGAAAATGCGGTGGTCGGACTCTCCAATGGAGTGGCGACGGGCTTCGGCAACCTCGGTTGCATTGCGCGTTTCAACCCCTCGGGCGATATCGATGCCTACAACGGAGCCGCCTACGGCACGTCGACGATCAAGTATTCCGCCGGGGTGTCCTACCACTTCCGCCTGGTGGTCAACGTGACCGCACACACTTACTCGGTCTATGTGACCCCGGCGGGCGGTTCCGAAGTGACGGTGGGCGCTAACTATGCCTTCCGGAGCTCGGCGAACACCATGACCAGCCTAAACGATTGGGACCTCGACGTGGATTCATCAATCAGCGGCGCTTCGCTCACCGCAAGCAACCTCGCTCCGTAAAACACGGCGCGGCCGAGGTGTCAGGTAACAGGTAGCAGGTATCAGGTAGCAGGTAGCAAGAGGACGCTGCGCGCGGACTCCTGACACTTGAAAGCCTGCCACCTGTTACTTCCTACACTCGATACCTTTCTGATGGTGGACATTTTTCTCCCGTTTCGCATAACGGTGGCATGGAGCCTCTTTCGCCTCAGCCGACGTCCCCTCTCTTCAACTGGCTTGATCAGCGCGCCGCGGGCGTCCTACTCCATCCGACAGCCCTGCCGGGCGACTTTGGCGTCGGCACCCTCGACTGGCATGCCGAGCAGTTTTTGGAATTCCTCGCCGCCGCCGGTTTTCGTTACTGGCAGGTTTGCCCTCTCGGGCCTACGGGTTATGGCGATTCGCCGTACCAATGCTTCTCCACCTTGGCCGGCAATCCTTACCTGATCGATCTCGCGGCGCTCGTTCCGGCCGGCCTCATCGCGGACAATGCGCTCGGCCCGTTGCTTTTTCTCAATTCCGACCGCGTGGACTACGGAGCGCTGTGGCGCCTGAAATGGCCGCTTCTGTTTCAAGCGCATGAGGCGTTTCGCCGCGGCCGTGGCCCGGCGCCCTATGGCGACTTTGCGGCCTTTCAACAAAAGCACGCTCACTGGTTGCCCGCCTACGGGCTTTTTCAGGCGCTGAAAGATCACTTCAACGGCCGGCCATGGTGGGAATGGCCCGCCGACGTGCGCACCCTGGACGCCGCGCGGGTTTCCCCGCTCGCCGCAGCGATGGCCCAACGCAGCGAAGCGCACCAGTTCTTTCAATACCTCTTCTTCGGTCAATGGGCGCGGCTTAAAGCCCGTGCCACCGAGCTCGGCATCGAACTCATCGGCGACGCGCCGATCTTCGCCGCCCGCGACAGCGCCGACGTCTGGGGCTCGCCCCATCTTTTTCAAATCGATCCGGAAACCGGCCTGCCGCTCGCCGTGGCCGGCGTGCCGCCGGATTATTTTTCCGCCGACGGGCAGTTGTGGGGCAACCCGCTTTACGACTGGCCCGCGCACGCCGCCGACGGCTACACGTGGTGGCTGGATCGCCTGCAGGCCAACTTCGAACTCTACGATGTGGTTCGTCTCGACCACTTCCGCGGATTTGACACGTATTGGTCGATTCCCGCCGGCGCGGCCACCGCCCAGGCCGGAACATGGAAAAAAGGGCCCGGCCTCGATTTTTTCCAAGCCGTCGCCGCGCGATTCTCAAATCCAAAAATTATTGCCGAGGATCTCGGCGAACCGGCGGCCAGCGTCGATGCCTTGCTGGCCGCCACCGGCCTGCCCGGCATGGCCGTCCTGCAATTCGCTTTCGGCGGCCGAGCGGACAATCCGTATTTACCGCACAACCATCGCGCCAATAGCGTCGTCTATTCCGGCACTCACGACAACGATACCACCCGCGGCTGGTATGCTTCCATTGACGCGAAGTCGCACGATCACATCCGTCGTTACCTTCGCATCAGCGGGGCGGAAATCTCCTGGGATTTCATCCGAACGGCCTACTCGTCGGTCGGCCGCCTCGCCATCATTCCACTGCAGGATCTGCTCAGCCTTGGCTCGGAGGCGCGCTTCAACCTTCCCGGCACCGGCGAAGGCAACTGGCAGTGGCGTTACCGGCCGGCCCAGCTTGATAAATTAAAAAAGGAAAGCGCCGCCTACCTGCGGGAAATCGGCGAACTCTATGGCCGCGTTGGGCCTAAGTATCAGGTAACGGGTAGCAAGTAACAAGAGCGTGCTGCGCACGTAATCCTGACACTTGGGAACCTGATACCTGATACTTTACCGACCCTCACGCCAGCGGCTTGACGCGGCAGCAAAGCTGCAATGGCACACCCCACGGATCGCGCATCATGATCAGTCGCGAGCCATCGGGCAGGTTTTCTTCCAAAAACAACTTGGCCCCCGCCTGTTCCAGCTTTTGTTGGGTCGCGCGCGGATCGTCCGCGACGAACGCGATGTGAAAGCACAGCGGATGGGTCGCCGGATAATCGGGCACCGCCGCCGCCGGGTTCGTATAGAGCTCCACGATGGGGCGTCCCGTGTCGTCGGCTAGAAAAGTCGTATAGGGTGCCTCCTCGCGATGGCGCAGGACCCTCATCCCAAGATGGGCGACATACCATTGGCTCATGGCCCGCACATCGGGCACGTTCAGGGCAAAGTGTTCGAATTTCATGGTTGGAAAAAAGGCTTAACCGCTCAAGAACTCGTTGATGCGACGCCGAATATCCAGTCCGGCGTCTTCGAGCACATAGTGCCCCGCGTCGGCATAGCGCTCGATGTCGGCCCGGTGAAAAACCTCGCGCCAGCAGGCCAGATAGCGATCGTCGAAACAAAAATCGCGTCCACCCCACGCGATCAGGATGGGATGGTCGCCGAATCCCGGCAGCGCGGACTCTACGTCCTGCAACGCTTTCATGCTCGGATGTGATGCGTCGAGCGGGATGTCCTTGACGAAGGCGTTGACGGCCACGCGGTGGGCCC
>JBEKQH010000338.1:0-3089 GCA_049519915.1 Opitutaceae bacterium | reverse complement strand
TGGGCGGTCCGGAACTGGAAAATCTGGTCGAGGATCTGCGGCGCTGCGCGATGCCCTATACGTGTCCGCATGGGCGCCCGACGTTGATCGAGATGAACTTCCGCGAGCTGGAGAAGAAGTTTGGGCGGGCGCAGTAGGGCGAATGAGTTTGCGCCACGAAGGCCGGGACAATTTCAGCATCCTGGTGGAAACCCGCGAGGGCAAGCAAATCAAGTTCGGGTCACTGGTGACGAACGAACGCCGCCAGTTTATGGTGGGGGCGCTGCGGAAGACGTTGTTGCGGTGAGGAGGGCGAATTTGGGGGACACAATCTTCGTGGTTGGAGTCGGCCCCCTACCCCAAGGCGCGAGAACCCCGAGTCCCAGGACGCAAGTCATTGCGCCCTGCCGGGCGCATCAAATAAGCAGCCGCCTGGATGGGTCCAGGCGGCTTGGCGATATTTCATATTTAACAAAGCCGCTACCTCACCAGCGCGGCCACGGGAATTACTTCTTTTTCGCCGGCCTGGCAGCAGGCTTTTTAGCAGGCTTCGCGATAGGCTTGGCAGCGGGCTTGGCAGCAGGCTTGGCAGCGGCGGCGCGTTTCTCTTCAATGGCGGCTTGGGCGGCAGCGAGGCGGGCGACAGGCACGCGGAAGGGCGAGCAACTCACGTAGGTGAGGCCGACGCGATGACAGAACTTGACGGATTCGGGATCGCCGCCGTGTTCGCCACAGATGCCCAACTTGATGCCCGGGCGGGTCTGGTTACCCTTTTCGGCGGCAATCTTGATGAGCTGGCCGACGCCGGTCTGGTCAATGGAAGCGAAGGGATTTTTCTTCACGATCTCGTTCTCGGTGTAGGCGCCGAGGAAGGAACCGGAGTCATCGCGGCTCATGCCCAGGCAGGTCTGGGTGAGGTCGTTGGTGCCGAAGCTGAAGAATTCGGCGGTATGGGCGATTTCGTCGGCGGTGAGGGCGCCGCGGGGCACTTCGATCATGGTGCCGACATGGTAAGCGAACTTGACCTTTTGTTCGGCTTGAACCTGTTTGGCCACGGCGTGGACGATGGCAACCTGGAGATCGAGTTCCTTTTTGAAACCGACGAGCGGGATCATGATCTCGGGATTGCACTTGATCTTTTCCTTGACGCACTGGGCGACGGCTTCAAAGACGGCGCGCGCCTGCATGCGGGTGATTTCGGGATACTTGATGCCGAGGCGGCAGCCGCGGAAACCGAGCATGGGGTTGAACTCGTGCAGTTCATGGACGCGGGCGATCACCTTCTCGACCGGGATGTTCATCTTGTTGGCGAGGTCGAGCTGCTGTTCCCGGGCGTGGGGGAGGAATTCGTGCAAAGGCGGATCGAGGAAACGGATGGTGGCGGGGAAGCCCTTCAATTCCTTGAAAATACCGTAGAAATCCTCGCGCTGATAGGGGAGCAATTTGGCGAGCGCGGCTTCGCGATCGGGGAGGGTGTCGGCGAGGATCATCTCGCGCATGGCATCGATGCGGTTGCCTTCGAAGAACATGTGCTCGGTGCGGGTAAGGCCGATGCCCACGGCGCCGAACGCGACGGCGTTTTTGGTCTGTTCGGGGGTATCGGCGTTGGTGCGAACGGAGAGGCGGGTGAACTGCGAGCACCATTTCATGAGCTGGTTAAAGCTCTTGAACTTCTCGGTGGCGCGGGCGGCTTCGTCGTGGTGGATGAGGCCGGCGATGATTTCGGAGGGGGCGGTCTTGAGCTGGCCGGCATAGACGGCTCCGATGGTGCCATCAATGGAGAGAAAATCGCCTTCATTAAAGACCTGGCCGGCGATGGTCACCGTTTTTTTGTGGTAGTCAATTTCGAGGCCGGCGGCGCCGCAAACACAAACTTTGCCCATCTGGCGGGCGACCAGCGCCGCGTGCGAACTGACACCGCCGCGGGCGGTGAGGATGCCTTCGGCGGCGATCATGCCGCGCAAGTCCTCGGGCGAGGTTTCGATGCGGACGAGCAGAACTTTTTCGCCCTTCTCGGCGGCGGCGACGGAGCGCTCGGCGTTGAGATAAATCTTACCGCAGGCGGCGCCGGGACCGGCGGGGAGGCCGGTGGCGATGGGGCTGACCTTTCTGACCTCGACGAGGTCGAAGATGGGCGCGAGGAGCTGGTCCAATTGATCGGCGGGGTTGCGCATGACCGCGGTCTCGGCGTCGATGAGTTTTTCCTTCACGAGATCCATGGAGATCTTGAGCGCGGCGGCGGCGGTGCGCTTGCCGTTGCGCGTCTGGAGCATATAGACCTTGCCTTCCTGGATGGTGAATTCGAAGTCCTGGACGTCCTTGAAATGTTTTTCGAGGGTGTTGCGGATATTATCGAGTTCCTTGTAGGCGGCGGGCATGGCCTTGGCGAGCTGCGCGACGGGTTCGGGAGTACGGACGCCGGCGACGACGTCTTCGCCCTGGGCGTTGATGAGGAATTCACCGTAGAATTCCTTTAGTCCATTGGCCGGGTTGCGGGTGAAGGCCACGCCGGAGCCGGAGGTTTCGCCGGTGTTGCCGTAAACCATGGCCTGGACGTTGACGGCGGTGCCCCATTCGGAGGGGATGTTATATTTGCGGCGATAGACGATGGCGCGGTCGTTCATCCAGGAACCGAACACGGCGCCGACGGCGCCCCACAATTGTTTCCACGGGTCCTGGGGGAATTCCTTACCGGCGCGCTCCTTGATCAAGACCTTGAAGCGGGCGAGGAGTTCCTTGAGATCGTCCACGGTGAGCTTGGTATCTTCGATATCCGCATGATAACGCTCGTGCTTGAGGGTGTGGATGACCGTTTCGAAGGGTTCATGATCTTCGTTGGCGGCTTTTTGGACGCCGAGGACGACGTCGCCATACATCTGGACGAAGCGACGGTAGCAATCCCAGGCGAAGCGCTCATTCTTGGTGGCGGCGGCGAGGGCGAGCACGGTTTGATCATTGAGGCCGAGGTTCAAAATGGTGTCCATCATGCCGGGCATCGAGTCGCGGGCGCCGGAACGGACGGAGACGAGGAGGGGCATGGCCGATTTGTCGCCAAATTTGGTGCCGATGATTTTTTCGACCTGGGCGACACCTTCCCTGACCTGCGCATC
>JBEKQH010000337.1:0-3095 GCA_049519915.1 Opitutaceae bacterium | reverse complement strand
GGAGGGCACGGAGAAAAGTCGATTGGGCAAAAAAGCAAAAACCTCGGACGATGCATCCGAGGTTCCTCTGGACGAAGAACTCCCCGTTCTCCGTGCCTCTGTGGTTAAATTGAACTCAGGCCGGAGTCGTGGCGGCTGGCTCCGCGACCGCAGCTGGCGCGGCCTTGCGCGCCTTTTTGATCAGCGAGTTGAGCGTGTCGGACGGCTTGGCCCCTTTGCCCAGCCAGTAATCGATACGGTCGAGCTTCAGGTTGATCTCCTTGCCTTTGACGGTGGGATGATAGGTGCCCAGCAGTTCGACCGGGGCGCCGTCGCGGCGCGAGCGGGTTTCGGCGACGACAACGCGGTAATAGGGCTTGTGCACGGCGCCAACACGGGTGAGACGAATTTTAAGAGACATGTCGGAAAGATTACAGATCGATTCAGTTTGGGAGAATTGGACAATGCACCGTTCCATAAATGGCTTGTCAAGCCCCGACTCCCACCGCTCTGCTCCATCTACTTATGCTTAAAGCCGGTATCGTCGGATTGCCCAATGTCGGAAAATCCACCCTTTTCAACGCCCTGACCCGCTCCCGCAAGGCCGAGGCCGCCAATTATCCATTCTGCACGATCGACCCGAACGTGGGCGTCGTCACCGTGCCGGACGACCGCATCGCCGTCCTCGCTAAAATTGCGAAGACCGCCGTGCTCGTCCCTGCCGCCATCGAGTTCGTGGACATCGCCGGCCTGGTCAAAGGCGCCAGCCAGGGAGAAGGTCTGGGCAACCAGTTTCTCGCCAACATCCGCGAGGTGGACGCCATCGTGCATGTCGTCCGCTGCTTCGAGGATCCCGACGTCATCCATACCGTAGGCGGAGTCGATCCCGTGCGCGACATCGAGATTGTCACCACCGAATTGATCCTCGCCGATCTCGATGCCGTGACCAAGCGCATCGACAAGACCCAGAAAAAGGCCAAGTCGGGCGACAAGGAGGCGATCGTCGAACTCGCCCTGCTCGAAAGACTGGCGCCGCATCTCAATTCCAACCTACCCGCCAATACCCTGCCGGCGCACGAGGAGGAGATCCGCCTCCTGAAATTTTTCCAACTCCTCACCGCCAAGCCCGTCATTTACGCCTGCAATGTCGCCGAGACCGACCTCGCCACGGCCGAGCAGAATCCGTTCGTCCAGAAAGTCGCCGCCTTTGTGAAAGTCCATCACGACGCCGCCTATGTGCCGATCAGCGCGAAAATCGAGTCCGAGCTCATCGATCTTCCGCCCGAGGACGCCAAGGCATTTTTGAAGGACCTCGGCGTGGACGACTCCGGGGTGTCCTCGCTCATTCGCGCCACCTATGCGCTGCTGGGCCTGATCACTTACTTCACCGCCGGAGAAAAAGAGGCGCGCGCCTGGACGATCAAGAGAGGCTTCAAGGCCCCGCAGGCGGCCGGCGTCATCCACACCGATTTTGAGAAAGGCTTCATCAAAGCGGAAGTCGTCAGCTACGACGACCTCGTGCGCCTCGGCAGCACGGCCGCCGCGCGCGAAGCCGGCAAATACCGCCTCGAAGGCAAGGACTACGTTTTCCA
The DNA here is from genome assembly GCA_049519915.1 of Opitutaceae bacterium. GTDB lineage: Bacteria > Verrucomicrobiota > Verrucomicrobiia > Opitutales > Opitutaceae > DASRHD01. The sequence goes on along the minus strand of JBEKQH010000337.1, from coordinate 1,524 downwards.
GGACGGCGACGTCGCGCTGTTTAGGTTTAATAATTGAATCACGAAGAGCTCATCGCTTCTTAACCGCAGATGGACGCAGATTAACGCAGATACCCTGAGTAGAGCTTTTGCTGCTTGCGGGTTATGATGCAGGGTTGGTACCAATGCAGGGCAGACTTGATCGTATCCCCGTCCATCAGCGTTCATCTGCGGTTAAACAACCCTTCACGGTTTCATGAAGATGCGCATCGTCATCGCGGGCGGCGGGGCCGCCGGATTCTTCGCCGCCATCAGTTGCGCGGAAGCCGACCCCTTGGCCGAGGTCGTCCTCTATGAAGCCACCGCGCATCCGCTGGCCAAGGTCCGCGTGTCCGGCGGCGGACGCTGCAACGTCACCCATGCGTGCTTCGAGCCGCGCGAACTGGTGCGGCGGTTTCCCCGCGGCGCACGCGAACTGCTCGGGCCCTTCACCCGTTTCGGGCCGAATGACACCCTCGCGTGGTTCGCCGCGCGCGGCGTCGAGCTCAAGACCGAGGCCGACGGCCGGATGTTTCCCACCACCGACGACTCGGCCACCATCGTCGACTGCCTGCAACAGGCCGCAGTTCGCGCGGGGGTTCGGCTCGTCACCCGGTGCGGGGTCGCGGACGTGACCCCGCGCGAACAAAATTTCTCGATCTCGCTCGCCACCGGCGAGATCGTCGAGGCGCACCGCGTGCTGATCGCGACCGGCGGAACCAAAGGCTCGGCCGGGCTCGCCATTGCGGAGAAACTCGGGCACCAAATCGTGCCGCCGGTGCCGTCGCTTTTCACGTTTCATATCGACGATCCCCGTTTGCGCGGGCTGGAGGGAATTTCCGCGCCATTGGCCTCGGCCACCGTCCGCGGCTCCCGCCTGCGGGCGGAAGGACCGATTCTCGTCACGCATTGGGGCCTGAGCGGTCCGGCCATTCTCAAGCTTTCCGCCTGGGGGGCGCTCGACCTGCACGGCATGAATTACTGTTTCACGCTCGGACTCAATTGGGCCGGGCCCCAGACGCAGCCGCAAGTCCAGGCCGGACTGTCGGCCGAGCGCGCCGCGCACCCGCGCCGCCAGGTCGCCACGGCGAATCCGTTTGGCCTCCCGGCGCGGCTATGGGATCGCCTCGTCCGCGCCGCCGGGTTCGCCGCCGATGCGACTTGGGCCACCGTTTCGAACGACTCATTGCGCGCGCTGGCGGCCCAAGTCGCTTCGGCGGAATTCACCGTGACCGGCAAGAGCATGAACAAAGAGGAATTTGTCACGTGCGGAGGGGTCCGCTTGCGCGATGTGGATTTTGCGACGATGGAAAGCCGGATCCGGCCGGGACTTTATTTCGCGGGCGAAGTGCTCGACGTGGACGGGATAACCGGAGGATTTAATTTTCAATCCGCCTGGACCACCGGCTGGCACGCCGGACGGGCGATGGCGGGCGGCTGACGCCGAACGCCCAACACTTAACGTCGAACTCCCAACGTCGAAGTCATTTCCCCCCGCCCAAAGGTAGGGCGGATTATCCTCAATCC
>JBEKQH010000336.1:0-3968 GCA_049519915.1 Opitutaceae bacterium | reverse complement strand
GACTTGAAGTATGCCCCGCCATGGGCGATGGCGGCCTGGCGCTCGGCGCCGCGCTGGCCACCTGGCGAAACGTCGCCGGACAGCGGCCGGCGCCTTTTTCGGATTTCCGGCTAGGCCGCGACCACGGCGATCTCGGACGCGACGCCGAACGCATTGCCGACGAAAGCTCGGCCACGCTGGCCCGGCCCGACGACATCGCCGAGGCCGTCGCCGAGCGCGTCGCCGCCGGTGAAATCGTCATGTGGGCCCAGGGTCGGATGGAGCTCGGCGCCCGCGCCCTGGGCGCCCGGAGCATCGTGGCCCGCGCCGACAATGTGGCCGCCCGCGACGACCTCAACGTCCGTCTGAAAAGGCGCGTCTGGTACCAGCCTTTTTGTCCGTCCATTTTGGTGTCCGAGGCGCCCGGTCTCCTCGCCGATTTTCGCGGGCCGCGCGATATCAACCGTCACATGACCGGCGGATTCCTCACCACCCCGCGCGGTCGCGCCGCGCTGGCCGGCGCGATCGGTCCCGACGGTTCCTGCCGCCCGCAAATGGTGGAGGAAAACGAGGCCGATCCATGGTATCGTCTGCTCGCGCGCGTGAAAACGCTCACCGGCGCCGGGGCCATTATCAATACCAGCCTCAATATGCACGGCAAACCGATGTCCGACGACACGCCCGGAATCGTCGAAGCATGGAGAGAAAGTGGCGTGCAACATCTTGCCCTCGGCTCGGCGCTGCTGACAAAATCCGACCCAACCCCCAAAACCTGAACCCTTGATCGACCCGCAGATGGACTCCCCCTCTTCAGTCTCCCGCCCATCAAGCCCGGCGCCCGCTCCCCGTTGGATTTGCCTTTCGTGGCCTTGGTTGTGTCTCGCCGCATTGGGTCTTACCTGCTTTTGGGCCTATCGCCTGGTCAGCGACCACACTTTGGACGAACAGCGCACGTTCGTGCCGGTGACAACGGTTTGGGGCATGCATGCTTGCCTTTTGTTCGGCGCGGCCGGTCTTTCCGGGGTGGCCGCACAGGTGGCGCGGTGGCTCGGCCGCCGGCATTTGCTCACGGGTCTCGGCCTCGGCGTCCTCGGCTATGTCGCCGTCGGATTGGCGCCGGACACCAACCGAATCTATTACGACGAACATATCTACATGCAAATCGGGCAGACGATCGCCCACACCGACCGGGCGGAATATGCCAGCCATGCCGACGCCGAATTCGGCCAGTTCGAATTGCACGACGGTTTCATGAACAAGCAGCCCAACGGGCAGCCGTATCTTTTTTCATGGCCTTTCCGGCTGTTTGGGGCATCGGAGCCGGTGGCCCAGACGACGGTCCGGGTGATGGTGGGACTCACGGCTGCGCTGCTTTATTTCGCGCTGGTCCTGTCGGCCTGGACGCTTCCGGCCGGAGCCCCCCTCGCCGTGTCCCTCTGCTTCGTCTTTACGCCGCTCGTCTTGTGGTGGGGGCGGACGGCGGCCGTCGAGCCGACTGCGGCCGCGACCGCGGTGGCCGTTTTTTTCGCCGTCTCCCTGCACATCCGGTTCCGCGACCCAACCACGGGTGAAGGCTCTCCGCTCACCGGCGCCTTGCTCGCGGCCACGGCCGCGTTCGCCGCCTATTTTCGTCCCGAATCGCTGCTCGTTTATCCGATGGCGGGAACCCTGCTGTGGGCGGCCGACCGGCGGTTTCTCGAAGACCGGGTCACGTGGGCGGCGTTGGCCCTTTCGCTGGCGATGGTGACGCCCACCGTGCTCCAATTGTGGTCCGTGCATAACGAGAACTGGGGCGCAACCGACGGACAGCGTTTCAATGCGGCGTTTTTTGGGAAAAACCTGAGCGTCAACGCGGGCTATTTCGTGCAAGGCCAATGGTATCCCCTGGGCGGTACGGTGCTGGCCCTGGCGGGACTGGGCTGGACGGCGCTCTGTCAAAGACGCCTCGTGCTTGGCCTGGCCCTTTGGTTCCTTCTTTCCTGGGGCATCTTTGTCCTTTTTTACGCCGGCGGCTATTGGTATGGAGCCAGCTCCCGCTACGCGGTGGTCTCGGCGGTGCCGGTGGCGCTTTTTGCGGGCATCGGGGCATCGGCCTTGGTCGCCCTGCTGCGCCGGCAGCCGGTGCTGCTGGGTCTGCTGGGCGCCGCCCTCGTCATGAACTGGGTCGCCACGATGCACTACGTCCCGACTCTAGCCCGCGAATCGAACCAGGCGCGGGCGGACATCGACTTCGCCCACAAGATGGCCCCCACGCTGCCGACCGGTTCGCTCGTCGTCTCCAACGATCCATGCCTCTGGAACATGCTCGGGCGCAATGCCGCCCAATTGGGCACGGTAGAATACCAGCTGCACAACAACATGAACCAATTGGTGAACGAATACCCCGGTGGAATCTACCTGCATTGGGACTATTGGGTGAACTGCGAGCACCGCTTTGCCGACGTCTGGCGCCAATTGGTCCTCGACACGCACGCCACGGTGGTCGCCCGCCAGACGGCCGAAGCGACCCAGCTCGCGCTGTTCCGCCTCGACACCGCCTACGCCCGTAAAACGATGGGGGGCCCGGATAAAATCCAAGGCCCTCCCGTCGATCTTGAGCAAGTGCTCGCCACCGAGGGACCGGCCTCGCTTCCGCCGCCGGCGGCACCGGAAACAAAGGCCGCAGCCGTCCCTTCTTCGCGGCCGGCTCCGCCATCGCCGCCATGAGCGCCAAGCTTTATTCGTGGAGCCGCTTCGCGCTGCGCACGGCCGGCGCCGCCGCCGGGTGGGAGGCCCGCCCGACCAAGCTCAATTTTGTCGTCACCAAACGCTGCTATTCGCGCTGCGTTTACTGCGATATCTGGAAAATCAAGGAAACGCCCGGCGCGCTCGACAGCGAGCTGACCCTCGACGAAATCCGCTCGGTCGCCGCCGCCAATCCGTTCCTTCAATGGATCGACTTTACCGGCGGCGAACCGACCGACCGGCCCGACTTTGTCGAAGTCGTCCAGGCCTTCGCTTCCGCCTGCCCCGATTTGTTGCTCACGCATTTTCCCACCAACGGCATCGCCACCAAACGCATCGAGCAGGTGGTGCGGGACCTCCACGCCTCACTCCGTCCGAGGCTAGGATCGACGGACCGCCGGAACTCAACGACCGCTTACGCGGCATCCGCAACGACTTCGCCCACGCCGTCGACACCTTCGCCGCCGTGCGCCGCGTGCTGGGTCAGGACAACGTTTTCGTCGGCATGACCCTCCACGGTCACAAAGGCTCCTGCGGCCTGACCACGTCGGAACTGACCGAACGGACCTTTACGGCGGTCAACGATGCCCTGCGGGCCAACGGCGAGGGGGCGATCGACTGGGGCGCGTTTCACCTCAATATCCCTCATCTTTCCCAGCACTATTACGGCAACACCGCCGCCAAAAGCCAGGACGGCTTCGGCGGCGAGCAACACCGCGCCGAAGTGGCCGACGCCTTGCGCTCGGCGGCGGCGAAGCCCAAGGCCAGCGGTTCGCCTGCGATGCGGGCGGTCGAACGCGTCTACCGCGCCGAAGCCTTGACCTATCTTTCCACCGGTCACACCTCTATCGTCTGCTCGGCCCTTCTTTCCACCGCCTATCTGTCCGAAAAAGGCGAAGTCTATCCCTGCACCATCTGGAACAAGCCGCTGGGCAACGTCCGAAATTCGGGCTATGCGCTGATGCCGATCATCGAGGCGGCGCGTCGCGATGGCGTCCGGCGCGCCGTGGCCGAGGCCCGTTGCCCGAATTGTTGGACGCCGTGCGAAGCTTATCCCTCGATCGCCGCTTCGCCCTTCAAGGCCGCGCTCACTTTCGCCGCCGGTCGCGGCCAGCGGCCGAAAATCGCCGGGGGCGACACGCCGGTGCACGATCCGGACAACCCGCCGCCAGGCAGCCCGTCCGCCACGCCCTCCCAACCGACGGAGAGCCTACCGGATCAAGCGCCGCGATGAAACGCTCTCAGTGTAATTCCATTGGAGATCA
>JBEKQH010000335.1:0-3106 GCA_049519915.1 Opitutaceae bacterium | reverse complement strand
CGTCATTGCGCACTACGGAGCGCCGGATTATTTTTTCACCGAATTCTTCCGCGTCCATGCGCAGTCCTGCCCGGAAAAACATATCCTGCGTTCCATCGACGAAAACACCACCGGCCGGCCGGTTTTCGCCCAACTCATCGGGGAAAATCCGCCCGATCTCGCCCGGACGGTGGCGGAGCTCCTCCGCCATCCCATCGCCGGCATCGACCTCAATCTCGGCTGCCCGGCACCGAAGGTATACAAGAAAAACGTCGGCGGCGGCCTTTTGCGCGATCCCGCCAAGATCGACGAAATCCTCGGCGGTCTCCGCGCTCGGCTGGACGGCCGAGGGCCCGGGCGGCTCACGGTCAAGATGCGCATCGGCTTCGACGACACCGCCCATTTCGACCGCGTCCTCGACCTCATTAATAAGCACCGCGTCGATCTGCTCAGTGTCCACGGCCGCACGGTGAAGGAAATGTACCGCAGCGAAGTGCACTACGAATTCATTGCCCGAGCGGCCGCACGCGTCTCCTGCCCGGTCCTCGCAAATGGCAATCTCTCCTCGGCCGGCAAAGCCCTCTCCATCCTGGCCGGCACCGGGGCGGCCGGTGTCATGATTGGCCGCCACGCCATCCGCAACCCCTGGATCTTCCGCCAATGCCGGGAACATTTCGCCGGCCGGCCGGTGCGGCGTGTCACCCTGGCCGACGTCCGCGATTACATCGACCGTCTCTATCGCGCCACCCGATCGCCGGACGTTCCTGAGCGCATGCATATCGCGAAAATGAAGAAATATCTCAATTTTGTCGGTCAGAGCGTCGATCCCGCGGGCGCCTTTCTTCACGCCATGCGCCGCGCCGAGACCGAAGCCCAGCTTTTTTTTATCTGCGATGAGCACTTGCTGGCCGACCCCACCCGGGAGTTTTCGCCCGAACCTTATCCCGGGGTCATTGCCCGCCCCAATTGCGAGACGCCCGCCGCTAACGCTTGCTCGATGGAAACGGTGACAGCATAGCCTGAACAAGCAGTAATTGGTAGTTTGAATTTGGTAGTTAGTTCGGAGGCCCGCTTTCACTCTCCGAGCTACCGCGGCACGACAAGCATTGAATCGAATCCAATTACAAAATACCAATTGCTAACTACCATCCGCCGTTGGCGGAATCATTCCAGCCCCAGGATCTTCCGCCCCTCGGGTGAAATCATCTGCGGCGTCCACACCGGATCCCAAACAATATGCACCTTGGCCGACTCGACGGTCGGCAACGCGGCGATTTTCTCGCGGGCGTCTTCCGCGATGATCGGCCCCATCCCGCAGCCGGGCGCCGTCAACGTCATCTTGACCTCGACCGAATGTCCGCCCTGTGGCGCGTCTTCTATGGCCAGGTCGTAAACGAGGCCCAAATCGACGATGTTAACCGGGATTTCCGGGTCGAAACAGCTCTTCAGCGCAGCCCACACCGCGTGCTCGCTAAACTCGCCGGCCGAACCCGTTTTTTCCGGTGCCGGTGAAAATCCCTCGATCGCGCCGGTGTGTTCGCGCGCGACACGAAAGAGTCCGGCCTCCGTGCGCACCGTCACGGTGCCGCCCAGGGTCTGGGTCACCCAAACGTCGGTGCCCGCCGGCAGGGTCCGCTCTTCGCCCGCGGGAATCGCCGTGGCGGGAATATCCCGGACCAATCGATAGGCCTGATCGTCCATCGGGTTCATTTCACCGACATCTCCAGCGGCAGGCGCGCATAAATACCGCGGGGATCGTTGAATTCGCCTACGGTCTTCGCCTGTTCCTTGATTTGAGTCACGAACTGGCTCAGCGCATCGGCCCCTTCCGACTGTTCGTGTTTCTTGCCTTCGAGGCGGTCGAGGATGATCTCGGCCAACTCCTTCTTCCGCGGGTATTCGACCACCCGGTAGTCTTCGCCCAGTTGCGCCTTCTGGGCGGCGAACCTTAAAGCGACATCGAGGCCGCCCATTTCGTCGACCAGCCCCAGCTTTTTCGCCGCGGTCCCCGACCAGACGCGGCCCTGCGCAATTTTTTCCACCGCCGCGCGGTCGAGATGGCGACCTTCGGCGACCTTGCCGATAAACTGGCCGTAAATCCAGTCCACCACATGCTGGAAAATCGCCAGCTCCTCGTCCGTCTTCGGCCGGCTAATGGTAAAGAGATCGGCAAACTTGCCGGTCTTTGCCACGTCGAAGGTCAACCCAAGATCCCCGGCCAGTTTCTGCACGTTGAAATACAGGCCGAACACGCCGATGGAACCGGTGATGGTGGTCGGTTCGGCGAAGATTCTATCGCCATACGCGGAAATCCAATAGCCGCCCGACGCCGCGACGGTCCCCATCGAAACGACGACCGGCTTCGCGGCGCACGCGAGCCGCAGTTCGCGCTGGAGTTGTTCGGCGGCGGCGGCGCTGCCGCCGGGGCTGTTCACCCGCAACACGATGGCTTTCACACTCGGGTCCTGTCGCAACTGGCGCAGCAGCCGCGAAAATTTGTCGCCGCCAATTTCGCCCTCCAAGCCCTCGCCCTCCACAATGTCGCCTTCGGCATAGACCAGGGCGATCTTTTTGTCGCTGGATCCTTTTTCCGACGCGCCATCCAGCGCCAGATCTGCGTAGGCGGACAGATCGATTTGTTTGAAAGCGTCTTTCGGTCCGGTGCGCCCGGTCTTCGTCTTGAGCTCCGTCAGAATTTCATCCTGGTCGGCGATGCGGTCGACCAGCCCGGCGGCCTTGGCCTGCTCCGCGGTAAAGAGGCCGTGTCCGTCCACCGCTTTTTGCAACGCGGCCGGCGCGAGGCCGCGGCTCGCCGCCAAGTCGCCCACGACCTGGCTCCAGAGGTCATCGAGCAACGCTTGGGTCTGCAACCGGCTCTCCGGACTCATGTCCTTGCGCGTGAAAGGCTCGACATACGATTTGTAGACGCCCACCCGGGTCACCTGGACGCCGATGCCAAATTTTTCGAGCGCGCCCGAAAAGAACATCGGCTGGCTCGAGAGGCCAGGCATGATCAGAACCCCGTAAGGATCGACCACGACGTCGCTGGCGACCGAGGCCAGATAAAGGTCCCGGGTCCGGGCGAACGTCAGAAAGGCCACCACCGGCTTGCCCGCCGCCCGGCAAG
>JBEKQH010000334.1:0-3127 GCA_049519915.1 Opitutaceae bacterium | reverse complement strand
GAACACTTTTTCTGAACCGCGGCGTGGCTTCGGCCGCCTCCCAAATAGCTTTGTCCCAGCCGGGGGCCGTGAACAACATTGCACGCTAAGCCCGGCGATTAGTGAGGTCCGGAATCTCCAGGTTCGAGTGGTTGGCCTTTTTTGTCAGCCTGGGAAGCTTGGAGTCTTCGATCGCGCCCGGCTTCCTCGGCCCCGGCGTCCACGAGTTGCTCGGTTTCGCTTCGCCCCTCGTCGTCCTCATCTTCGCTGGGCGATTCCGGCACCTGATGCCCGGTCGAGTCCGGCGCGGGATCCCAGCGTTCAGCTGGGGGGATCGGATCCATTTTCGCTTCCTGCAGATCGATGTCCGACTCGCCGGTCAATTCGCGTTTGGCCTGTTCATAGTCAATCTGCGACACTTGCAGCGGGGAACGACCTGCGATCACGGCCAGTTCGCTTGCGCGCGTATGCACGCTCTCGCGGGTTACCGGACCCATCCCGATGACATTTTTGGTGAAGAGGCTTTTGTTGGGAGAATTTTTTTTCATAAGGCAAATTATTTAAAACGTGTTGGAGGGGTAATTGCGGCCGGCCCGCCGTGGGCGGGCGTGCCGCCTCGGTGATCCGTCACCGCCCCGATCGAAGGCAGAGTCTGCCGGAATGGATCGGGCGATGACCGGTGGCGGAAACTCTTCGTTCAAGAATCCTGAGGTCCGGTTTTTGCGACCTCGTTTTCGGCGGTCTGTTCGAGGTCGGCCTTGGTGAGGTTCACGAACACGGTCGAATCCTCGTAGCTGATTCGTTCGACCTTGCCGGGTGAGATCAGAATTTCTTTTCCTGAGTACCAATGGCCGGTTTCAACGGCCAGTTCGCGAATGGCCCAGCTCCTGTCGTCCACCATGAATCCGCTCACGTGGCCAATCGGCCCATCGGTCGTTTGAATGTGATAGTCGGTTATGGCCTGGGCGCTTCGGAGATGTTTGTCATCCCGGTGATCCGGCAGAGGGGCCTCCCTTTTGTCTTTGGAGGGCGGCGTGACTTGCGGGTAGCCGCCGACGCCCCACATGGCGCCGCCATTCCAGTAATCCGGCCAACCGTAATAACGGTAATATTCGATCTCGTATTGGCGGGAAACCGGCTGGTGCGATTCGATCGCGGGACTGTCTTCAATCTGCTTTTTAAGCAGCTTTACATGCAGCGTCTTTTGGTAGTGATCCAATTTCCCGAAAGCGTGCGGTGAGAGCAGAACCAGACGTCCGGTCAACCAAGTTCCCGTGTTCGCCACAAGGTAGCGCACCACCCAGGCTTTGTCGTCAAAGTAAAAATCCTTCACCTGCCCGATGTCGCCATCGAGGGCGGCGAGCTTGTTTCCGTAGAGTTCTTTGATGTTTTGTAACATGATGCGGAGCGTTTGCGTTGCGGTCGGATCCTCCGTCGTGGAGAAAGTCCTCGGTTTTCGGCCAGGCGAGGGTAGGCCCGAAAGCCAATGAGAACCATGGGGTGTTACCCGCCTTTAAGGAGCCCGTGGACGAAGCCCGGCGGGCTGCTGGGCGGATCCGGCTCGAGGTCACGCTCTCCTCAGCCACAATCCTTCATAATCCGGAAGGCCGGTCTCAACCCGGGCTTGAAACGGGCGAAACTATTTCTTTTCCGCCTGCATTTGGCGGTGGACGAAAAAATAATAAATCGCGCCCAAAACGGCCAGCGCGCCGGCGACCCAGAGGGTGATCTCGTGCAGCTCGCCCCGCATGAGGGCCTCGTCCTTGCCGGCTTGGAGGCCGACCCAGCAGAGCACGAAGCACCAAAGTCCCGAGCCGACCAGCGTATAGAGCGAGTAGAGGCCGTAGGGCAGGCGCACAATGCCGGCCGGTAGGCCGATGAGATGGCGCACGACCGGAAGCAAGCGCGAGGCGAAGACGCCGAAGGGGCCGAATCGCTCCGACCAGCGCTCGGCTTTTTCCACCTTGTCCGGAGTAATCAAAACGAACTTTCCGAAACGCAGGATGAGCGGCCGACCCGCCAACCGCGCCGCCCAGTACATGGCCGTGGCTCCAAGCCAGGAGCCGAAGGCGCCCGCTAGAGCGATGCCAAGAAGGGTCATATTGCCTTGGGTGTGCGCGAGGTAGGCGGCGGGCGGAATGATCAATTCGCTCGGCAGCGGAACGACGGAGCTTTCCACGGCCATAAGCAGCACAATGAGCGGATAACCGCCGGTCTCCAGCGAGCGCAGATACCAGCCGATGAAGTCGTGAATCAGGGCGTGCATGCAGTGGGCAACAAAAATGGCGGGCCGATCGTCTCGGACCCGCCGAAAATTTTAGGCGCGGAGCGCCGTTCAAACGTCGGGCTTGGTCTTGCGCAGGCCCTGGACCCGGTCGCCGGGCTTCCATTGGCCGCGTTTTTTGAGCAGATCGATGCGCTCAAAACGCTTTAGAACGTTGCGCTTGATGACGATACCGCTGGTGCCTTGGAGACTTTTGTGTTGCGACATGACGGGTAAAAAGTGGTTGGAATGCGTTAAAGAGGTCAAAACGTAGAGTTGGCCTGGGCCCATGACAAGTATTTTTCGCCGACGCTGTCGGCTCGCATAACAATCCATTCCAAGGTATCGTAGGGATGGCGGTCGAAAACCCAGGTTTCCAGCGCAACTTGCTGTAATGGCAAAAACTTAAAGGTTAGGCGGAATTCCTCCACGCGCTCGGGCCGGCCCTGCCAGACATAATGCGAGGTCACCGGTCCGTCGATTTGCACACAGGCGGCCAGCCGGCGCTCGACCGCCACCCGGGCCAAATCTTCGGCTTCATGGCGGGTGGCGACCGTGGTCCAGGCAATGAGCATGGCTAACAGATTGTTGAAAAACCCTGCGTCGGCCAGCATCGTTTTTCGGTCGCCAGCCAGGCAGGGGGCTAAGCTTTTAGTCGTTCTCGTAATCGTTCTCGATCAAAGCAGCCGAAAGAACGAGAACGAGTAAGATGGTTTGCTTCAAAACCACCTGCCACCCCAAGCAGGATTCGCCTTGACGGAGGCGGCCCCCCGCGGCGTTATGGCGGGTTTTCAGCCATGCACACCACTATGAAAGACGACTATATCAAGGAAGCCCAGAAGGTCATCACCGATCCCAATGTGTTGATCAACGTGGTGTCCCGTC
>JBEKQH010000333.1:0-3129 GCA_049519915.1 Opitutaceae bacterium | reverse complement strand
TCGCGGGTAGGGAATCCAACCTAGGGCGATTTCTTGCGCAATTTTTACGATCAACAGCCAGAAATGGGGTTGCGGTATCCATTTAGGCCTGTCTTCATGTGCCCACCATGCCGTTTATTTCTTCGGCCAAATCCGAGCAACCGGCGCCCCTGGGCAGCGTCCGCGTTGTGCCCCAAGAAAAAAAGCTCAGCTTCAAAGCCACTCAGTCGATCATCAAGCAGAAGGCGATTGAGAAAAAGGCCAACCACTACAAGCTGCCCCTGGGTCAACTCGCTATTTTTACGCAGCAGCTGGCCTCGCTGCTCACCGCCGGCCTGCCGCTGGTGCAATCGCTGGAGGCCTTGCAAGAGCAGACCGAAGACCCGGTTTTTTGCGTGGTGATCCGCGAGGTGAAATTGGATATTTCCTCGGGCAATTCGTTTTCGGCGGCGGTGAAAAAATTTCCGAGAAGCTTTCCGCCCTTGTTTATCTCGATGGTCGAAGCGGGCGAGGCGAGCGGCGCGCTTTCGGAGATTCTGGCCAAGGTGGCCGGCTATTTCGAAGCCAGCGTCAAGCTGACGAAAAAAGTGAAGTCGGCCATGACTTACCCGATCGCGGTTATCGGACTGGCGATCGTGCTGGTGAACGTGCTGCTGATCTTTGTCATTCCGGTCTTTGCCGCCATGTTCAAAGACTTCGGCGCAAAGCTGCCGGTGCCGACCCAGATGCTGATCAATCTCAGCCATTTTCTCGGCAGCTGGCGTGGCGCGGTGCTCTTCGCCGGTTTGATCGGAATTGGTTATGGGGTGATGAAATACTGTGAAACCCCGGTGGGCCGGCGCCATAAAGACAATCTGCTGGTGCGTGCGCCGGTCTTCGGCAACCTTGTCCGCAAGATTTCGCTTTCACGGTTCTGCCGCACCTATGCCACGCTCATGCGTTCGGGCGTGCCCATTCTGCGCACGCTCGAAATCGTCGCGTCCGCGAGCAACAAGGTCCAGATCGAGGATGCCTGCGAGGAGATTGCCAGGCACGTGACCCAGGGCGGCCAGGTCTCGGAAGTGCTCGGAACCAACCCTTATTTCCCGCCCATGATGAAGCATATGGTCAAGGCCGGCGAGACCACGGGCAACGTGGACGGCATGATGAACAAGATCGCCGACTTCTACGATACGGAATGCGATGCCGTCGTCGGCGCGCTCACCTCGTTGATCGAGCCGTTGCTCATCGTTTTCCTGGGCGTGGTGGTCGGCAGCATCGTCATCGCAATGTTTTTGCCGATCTTCAAACTCGCGGCAGTGGCTGGCGGCTTGGAAAAGTAGCGAAATAATCCGCTTTGTGTTAGTGATAGTATCTGTTTTTATCGCACGATACTATTTCGCCCATGCCCTCCGTTCTCATCGTCGACGATTTGCTTTCCATCCATGAAATGCTCGAGGCTGTCATCCAGCCGACCGGCTTTTCGACGGCCTTTGCGACGGATGGAGAAAAGGCGATCGTGCGGTACAAGGCGGAACGGTACGACTTGGTTTTGGCGGACATCGACATGAAGCCGATGGACGGCATCACCCTGCTCAAGCAGCTTAAATTATACGATCCCAACGCCGTTATCATCATCATGACGGCCTACGCCAGCACCGATAGCGCGGTCCAAGCGCTCAAATACGGCGCGTTCGACTACCTGCAAAAACCTTTCCGCGTCGACGAGCTCATCGCCACGCTCAAGCGCGGGCTGGAGTTCAAACAGTTCCAGTCCGAGCGCGCCAATGCCGAAGCGGGATTGCCTTCGTCCTATACCATCGACGTCGAGTCTCGGCTCGTCGGCCAGAGTCCGGCCATCAAGAAACTGATCCAACAAATCAAGAAACTGTCCTCCGTCCGGACGCCGGTGCTGCTTGCCGGCGAGGCCGGCACCGGCAAGAAGACCGTGGCCGAGCTCCTCCACGGCGCCGGCAAGTCCGGCGAATCGCCCTTTATCAAGATCGATTGCGCCCTCAGCACGGAGGAAAATTTTCGCGAGGGCCTCATCGGCGAGAACGGTGCGGGCGGCTCCTGGGTCGCGCAGGCCAAGGGCGGCACGTTGCTCCTCCAGCATCCGCAATGCCTCTCCCTCACGATGCAACGCGAGCTCGTCAGCGTCTTGCGCAACATCGGCCAGGGTTTCCGTCTCATCTGCATCACGAGAGAGGATCTCGAGAAGCTGACCGACGAGGGAAAATTCCACGACGAACTTTTTTACCGCGTCGCCTCGCTGCCCGTCCAATTGCCGCCCCTGCGGGAGCGCACCAAGGATATTCCCCTCCTTGTCAAGCACTTCATTACGAAGGCCACCAACCCGTTTTTCGACACGCACCTCATCGAATTTTCCGAAGACGCGATGGCGACCTTCACGTCCTACCACTGGCCGGGCAATCTGACGGAGCTCAACCAGGTCGTTTCCAAGATCGCCGCCACGACGGAAGCCCGTGTCATTACTTCGCAACAGCTGCCCTTGCGCCTGCGGGAGGTCAAGAATTGGCCCAGCCTTGAGGAATATCTCGGCGGCCAGCGCAAGCAATACACCGATCTGGTGCTGCGCGCCTGCAACAACGAAAAGGCGAAGGCCGCCAAAATCCTCGGCATCGACGTCGGCCAGATCGAGTGAACGGCGCGCGGGCGGCGTTTTTCGCGGCCGGGGTGCGTTGTTTCCCGCTTGCGCAGCTTTTGCGCGGTCACAATTCTCGATAGCCGCTCACGCCCATGCCCAAACGCACCGATCTCAAATCCATCCTCATCATCGGCGCCGGCCCCATTGTCATCGGCCAGGCCTGCGAATTCGACTACTCCGGGACCCAGGCCTGCAAGGCGCTGCGCGAAGAAGGCTACCGCGTGATCCTGGTGAATTCCAACCCGGCCACGATCATGACCGACCCGGAATTCGCCGATGTGACGTATATCGAGCCCCTGACTGCCGAGTTTCTGGAAAAAATCATCGCGGTCGAACGCCCGTCCGCGTTGCTGCCGACCCTGGGCGGCCAAACGGCCCTCAATCTTTCGATGGAGCTGCACAAACTGGGTCTCCTCGAAAAGTACGGCGTGGAAATGATCGGGGCCAAACCCGCCGCCATCGCCAAGGGCGAAGACCGCGAGCTTTTCAAGCAGGCCATGGTC
>JBEKQH010000332.1:0-3132 GCA_049519915.1 Opitutaceae bacterium | reverse complement strand
CGTGCCATAGAAGTTGCCGTCGGTGCCCTGCACCAAAGCCGCTTCGGGACCGAAGCCACCGTTGCCGGCGGAGGAAAAATTGAAGAGAACATTGTAGGTTTGGGCCCGAAGCGGCGGCCAGGCGACTATCGCGAGAACCGTCAGGGCAAACGAGAACGTTGTTTTCATTTCGATCTGGGGTTGGGATCTGAAACCACCCATTACATCCCAACGCCTATCGATTAGGCAACGCTTCTTGCCGCTGGAACCCCTGCTCCGCTGGATCAACCCCTCGTGATCGATTTAGGTTTTACGGCGATCGGCCTCTTAATTAAGAAGCCAAGAATCCAGGAATGGAAATTCCCGGCTTCCTGGTTTCTTAATTACAATCATGCTTTATAGGGATTAGCTAGGACGCGGCCGGACTTTGTCCGCCAACGTCCTCAAGCAAACCGACACGCCGTTTGTCTCCGTCGCAAACGCCAGCACGACGCCAAGACAAGCGCACCAAGCCCGGCGAGCATGGCGTAGTTGGAAGGTTCCGGTATGGGCGCCGGATCGGCCGCGGTTCCTCCGCCACAGGAGCCGCTTTTGTCGGCCGTGCATCCGTCCGACCAGGGATCAATCGACCCGCCCACAAACCACCCATATTGGCCAGCGGCGAGAACGTTAACAGAGTGAGCAAGAAAATCCGCCAAGCCTACATCATACTGCATTCTCAGGAAATCGTAGCGCACAAGAAGTTCGGCCAAGCCTAACTCATCCTGTGCTCTGACGAAATCATTCGGCTGGATCTGACCGGCATGGGCGAAGGCGTCTTGCGAATAGTCAAAATGCAGCGCGCTCCCGACAGGAGCGCTGAAACCGAACAGGGGGAAAGCGGCCAAGCCAAGGGCCGTGAGGACAAGATTGCGAACGCGTTGTGTTTTCATTGGTAAAGAAGAGAGGCGGATTTGTGCCGGACTCATGTTAAAGCGATGAGGAGGCTCGCAGTATGGATTGCGGGCCGCTCACCCGCCATCGGGTGCATGGATATTCAAGCAGCGGGTAATCACCCGATGCCGGGACCGGGTATTTAACGTCGGGGTGTTACCTGGAACGGGCCAACGAACATTGTCTGTCGAGGTGGGACGCGTTATCCTTAACGCGCCGATAACCTCTGAATTGTCATCCAGAGACCCTAAGCAACCCCGACTTGTCGGGGTTGCCTGGAACAAGCCAATGAACTGTTTCGCGCGGCAACGCGGGTGGAGCGCGTTGACCTCAACGCGCTGAGAGCGTCTTGAGGTCAAGCCGCTCCACCTAGAAAGGCTGAATTCGTGCGCAAGTGGCATCCGTTCATTGGCAGCGAAAGCGAAGGATCTCACCTAACCTGAGATTCCTCGTTTCCCTCGGAATGACAGACGGCGGATAATCCGCCCTACCTCGGAAATCAGAATGCGGATCCTAACCGGTATCAGTCTATTGGCAGCGCAACGAAGAATACAGTTGGACGGGGGCGAGCGCCTAGCCGGTTAGCTCGGGCCGCACAATTGCGGTCATCCAGTCTTTTTTTCGGATGGGCGGAAATTTGCAGCTATACTGGACCATGCGTCCAATCTTTATCGTTCCGGTTCTGCTTTTGCTCTTGGCCGGATGTGAGAGTCAGCCCCGCGAACGCGCAGCGGTTTCGGCGACCGTTAGCGTCAACGAAGCGGGAATGGCCTCGATTCCGGTGGGGGGATCACCGTCGTTGCCCGCCGAAAAGACCGCGCTCGATGATGCGCCTCTCCCGGTCTATTCCAGTCCGCGGGTCGCCCGAGTCCATGTGGCGGCCTATATCAACGACAAGGGCGAGGCGTTCCAGGATACCTATAAATATGTGTTTGTGGATGAAGGTCATTGGAACATCGCGGCCTTGCACAATCCGGAACGAGCCTACATCCCGGCCGAAAATGTGCTCACGCCGCAGGCGGCGCCGGGAGTGATTTGGGGCGCTGTCGCGCCCGGCGAGGCCGCTCGGCCAACGTCACCCGAATGCGTGCCTGCGCGAAAGCTCTTCGACTTGGACCAAATCCGCCTGACTGGATATTTCGAACGGGCGGATGAATCGAAAGCCCGGCGTGACGCTGAGAAACTGGGGAAGAAATTTGGCTCGGCGGTCGTCATCTTTGACGACGACCTGGGATGGATTATCGTTCCCCAATCGGCGTTGGCTCCGCAGATGGCCGTCGTCCGGGCCGGGCCGGTGGAGCTGCCTGCATCGGTGCCATCGAAACCGGCTCCGTCAAAACTCTCCGACGAAGACATCCGATGAACCGAACGAAAAAATGGGCGGATTCTCCGACGAGAGTTTTTCACTTCCGGGCCACCCAACTGGGCAAATATTTCCATGGATATTGCGCCGGGATTCGGGAAGAGGAACACCACGTCACGTTTCTCGATCGCAAGAGAGTGCGATATATCTTCGAGCCGGGTGTGACCGAGCCGCAGATCGAAATCGAAAACGCCGGCCTACTTGTTCTGCTCAAAAAGGATTTTCATATTATTGCGACCGCCGTGATTCCGCCGAGGTGGTTCCGCCCGGAAAATCGAGAATTTATCCCTAAACAAAATGCCCCATGATTTCATCGAAGGCGTCCCGGAGGCTCCAAATAGGCTATGGATCAGTCAAATTGAGCCGTTTTTCATCGCCGCGCCCGCCGCCGGTGGCCCGCTCTGGATGGCTTCATCGGGTCCCGGGCACACGCCGCCGCAGGAACTATCCCTCCGGATTCCGGAATCGGTCGAGAGCCGTCGGCAAATACTAGAAGCCCTTTCGGGACCGGGTGAGAAAGTTAAATTATACCTGACGAACGGCCCCGTTGGCCGGGGTTACGACCTGCTCTGTGCCGAGCCCGTGTTGTCTGAGGCCCAGCGCTTGGTCTGCGACGAAAAAGGCCATGTTTACACCTGGACTCGAGAGTTGGACGACCGGGTGGATGAGCTGTTTCAACATGCGATTCAGGCCCGGGTCTTCGCCTGCCAGACGAAACTGTTGGACGACGGCGAACGGTTCGGTCCGATCGTAGCGCGCGCCCGTGATTTGTTCGGCCTACATATGCGAGCCCTCGGCGACACTCGGACAACGAACACCTTGGGCGACTTGTTTGACCACGGAATGGGCCCGAAGTT
>JBEKQH010000331.1:0-3144 GCA_049519915.1 Opitutaceae bacterium | reverse complement strand
CCGGAGCGTTGGCCGCCAGGTCGCGCACATGCGCCTCGGCGATAATCAGGTCCTGCCACGCCGGCGTCTGGAAATCCCGGTCGCCCCGCCCCACCCACCCGCGGTCCAGGACAATACCGGGCCCGGCTCGGTCTACCGTGGCCAGCGCATAAGGGTCGAGGATCCGCTGAGTATGGTCGAAAAGGCCGAATTCGGTCTGCGGACCGTCCACCTGGTACCAATAATACCAGCCGTGGAGATTTTGCGCGAGGGTAAGCTCCCAGACGTTGGGCGCATGGGGATGCCGCGCCAGCGCATAGCGGTGTGCCGAATCCTGCGCCGAAAGCGTGTCGCAGACGCACAATTCGACCGTTTGGGCGCGGGGCGCAAACAGGCGGAAGACCGTCTCATCCTTGCCCACCAGCGCGCCGAGCGGCAGATGGGTTTTGAGTTGGTGGAAAAATTCGCCGGGCCGGAGCGGCACACTCTGCGGTTCGCCGCCGTCCGACCACGCGACCGTCCACGGGAGAGCCAGGTCGAGCGGCGCGGCCATGGTAAAATGAAACAGGTGCTGGCCGGTCCGTTCGGGATCGATGAATCGGTTCGTGTTGCCCTGCTCGTCGCGGGTGAGATTCACCGCGTCGAGCGGCACCTCGATCCACCGATGGTCGCCGGTGACAAACCGGAACCGCATCGGCGGCTGGGCAAAGAACCGCTCCGCGCGTTGCGCGAGCAGCAGCACGTCCTGGCCCGCGAGCTTCGCCAGTTGGAGCCGCCATTCGCGCTGGCCCACCGCCGCCTGCCAGCCGTTAAAATCGCCGGCCAAATAGACCGCCGAGGTCAAAAAATCGATGTCGGACGGGAGCGACGCCGTCGGCAAAAAGAAGAAAATTTCACCCTTCTTGTTGACGAAATAGGCACTGTCGCAACCGAATGTGTAGTCGGGAAACCGTGTGAGCGTCGCGAAGCGCGGCGCCGCCTCGGACCGCGCCGACGGCGCCCCTCCACCGTGCAAGCTGAGCGCAACGGGCGGTTTGTGGCGGGCCCTCCAGTCGTGCGCCAGCTCAATGACGCCGCTGGTGGGCGACGTGAGCCGGACCCGGACAATTTTTTTCTCACGCGAACGCATCCCGGCCTTTAAGCATCCGGCGTGCGCGGGCGCGCACAAGCCGGAAATTTGAAAACATTTGTAGTTGGTATTTGGTCGTGAGAAATTGGTATTTGGGCATTGTTTACGACTAGGCACGGCCGGTCGTGAAGAGACCCAACGGATCGTCGCGACGCGATCTGGATTTCGACTTACCCATTTCCAAATACTAACGACCAACTACGACCCATGCCCGCCCGCAAAAAAATCCTCGTGGCCATGTCCGGCGGTGTGGACAGCTCCGTCGCCGCGCTCCTGCTCAAACAGCAGGGATACGACGTGGCCGGCGCCTACATGAAAAACTGGATCAACGAGACGGGGGTCGCCGGCCACTGTCCCTGGGAGCAGGATATCACCGATGCGCGCGCCGTGGCGGAGCGCCTGGGCATCGAATTTTGCGTCGTCAATCTCATGCGCGATTATCGCGAGCGCGTCGTGCAATATCTGCTCGACGGTTATGCGCGCGGCCTCACGCCCAACCCGGACATCATGTGCAACCGCGAAATCAAATTCGGCGTTTTCCGGGCCTGGGCGCGCGACCACGGATACGACGCCGTGGCCACGGGACACTATGCCCGGCGGGTGGAGACGGTTCGCAACGCCCCGGACGGACACAACGCGGCTCAAAACGCGTCCGGCCCTCTTTGCCAAGACTCCCTTCTTCGCTCAAGCTTCGAAGGACGGGGCGGCGGCTTTGCAGAGCAGGACCGGCCCGCCGGAGCTTTAGCGAAGGCGGGAGGCCGCGTTCCACCTCAATTCGATTTGCTCGAGGGCGCGGACAAAAATAAAGACCAGTCCTATTTCCTCGCGCTGCTTTCGCCGGAGCAGCTCGCCGACGCGCGATTTCCCATCGGCGAACTAAAGAAACCGGAGTTGCGCCGGCTGGCGAGGGAAGCCGGGCTGGCCACAGCCGACAAAAAAGACAGCCAGGGCATTTGTTTTATCGGCCAGGTGAAAATGGCGGACTTCCTGCGCGCCTATGTTCCCGACCACCCGGGCCCGATCGTCCGCGCAACCGACGGCCGCGTGCTCGGCGAACACCGCGGCCTGCATTTCTACACGCTCGGCCAGCGCAAGGGCATCGGCATCCCTTCGAATGCCGATTGCAAGAACTATGTCGTGGTCGGCAAACGCGCCGGCGACCACGCGCTGCTCGTCGCCTTCGAGGAGCCGACGGCGCCGGGATTGTTCACCCGCGAAATCCACGTGCACAGCCTGAGCTGGATCGGGCCGCCCGCCGTCGCGCCCTGCGCGCTCGAGGGCCGGGTGCGTTATCGCGACCCGCGCGTGCCCGTGGAGTTTTTTCCCGAGAGCGGCGGCGCGCGGGTGGTGTTTCGCGAACCGCAGCGCGCGCTGGCGGGCGGCCAAGTCCTCGCGCTTTACGAAGGGGAGAAACTGCTCGGCGGCGGAGTTTATCACGGATAAAGAGGCGAAATTTATCCGAGCAGATCCGTGGATTTTGTGGGATCAGATATTAAAACATATCGTTTTCGTGCTTTGTGCTCCCTTTGTGTTCTTTCGTGGTAAAGAATCCGATCGGATACTATATTTCTTAGTTATTATTTATTTGTGGGTTGAAAATAGATTGCATTATGTTTTCGCCAAAATTTAGCGAATTATCAGGGCCGAACGGCCCTGGCCGTCTAGAGCTGTAATAACCTCGTAATTTCTTGTCATAAATATTGTCCGTCGTTTCTATGAAGCTGCGAAAAATGAACATCTCCTTCGCGAGCTTGCCCGAGTCTTCTCCCCTCCCCGGCGCCGCTCCGGCCTGCGGACGCGCCGGAATTGGACCGCAACCAGGTCGCAAAACAACGGCGTGGTCCGGCGATCAAAGAGGCTTCACCCTGATGGAGGTCATGGTCTCTGCCATCGTCCTTGCCATGACGGCGGCGGGGCTTTTCAGCCTTCTGTTTCAGGCCTACAAACTGTCCGCCTTGGCCCGCTATCGCGACGACGCGCGCGCCGTCTTGCAAACCTTTGCCTCCCAATTTCAGGCGATGCAGGCAACGGGGGGG
>JBEKQH010000330.1:0-3155 GCA_049519915.1 Opitutaceae bacterium | reverse complement strand
GCGCCCACCTGGATGATCTCGGCCTCGGCGAAGTCGCCCAACAAAAGGCCTACACCCTCTCCGGCGGAGAACGGCGCCGGCTCGAAATCGCGCGCGCGCTCGTCCCTCATCCCAAATTCCTTCTGATGGACGAGCCATTTGCCGGCGTGGACCCCATTTCCGTCGCCGAGGTGCAAAAAATCATCCTTCAGCTCAAACAACGCGGGATCGGCGTCCTCATCACCGACCACAATGTCCGCGAAACCCTCCGGATCGTCGACCGCGGCTATATTATTCATCGCGGCAAGGTATTGACCGAAGGCACCAGCGATTTTTTGATCAACGATCCCCAGGCGCGCGAGATTTACCTAGGCCAGGATTTCAATCTGTAGCGTCCGATTCCCCTCCGCGCAGGAATGCCTGTTTTTTTCGTGCCTTCCGCCGGGCCTGCAATTATACCTCTTTTGCCACATGCAAAAAGCCATCCACGGCATAACGGTCGCGCACTTCTTCGAGACCTACCGCGAAAAGCTCAAGATGGAGCTCGTTATCGGCGAAGCGGGCCGGCATCGCCTGATCCGCGAAGGCACGATTAACCGCCCCTCGCTCGCACTGACCGGCTTCTTCAAGTACTTTGCCAACAAGCGCATCCAGGTTCTCGGGGCCGCCGAGATGACCTATTTCAAAACGCTGTCCCAGCAAGTCCAGGCCGACGTGCTCAACGGCATGATCGATCGGCACATCCCCTGCCTCATTCTCACGCGTAATTTTCACCCGACGCGGCCGATGCTCAACGTCGCCCGGGAGCGAAAGCTGCCGATCTTCCGCTCGCCGATGATCACGATGAATTTCGTGAACCTCGCCACGCTCTGCATCGACAACGAATTTGCTCCCTCGTCGGTCGAGCATGCCACCACCCTCGATGTTCGAGGCATCGGCACCCTTCTCCGCGGCGACAGCGGCGTCGGCAAGTCCGAATGCGCCCTGGCGCTGATCGAGCGCGGACACAGCCTGGTGGCGGACGACCTGACGGTTATCAAGCTGCTCGACGAACGCGAACTCATGGCCTCCAGCCGGCCGCTCAACCGCGGATATATGGAATGCCGCGGCATCGGCATCATCAATATTGCCGAGATGTTCGGCGTGAAATCCATCCGCCTGGAAAAACGCATCGACCTCGCCATCTCGTTGCGCGAATGGACGCCCGACGCCGTCGAAGAACGCACGGGGCTTGAACAAAATTTCTACGAAATCCTGGGGCTCAAGATTCCCCACATCGAGATATTTGTCCGGCCCGGCCGCGACATCGCCCGCCTGGTCGAAGTCGCCGCGCTCACCCAGGCGCTCAAGAAAATGGGGCACGACCCGGCCAAGGATTTCAACGACCGGCTCATCGCCTTCATGGCGCGGGACGCCGAACAAACCGGCAAGGCCCGGCCGGTGCTGATCAAGCCCCTGTCCGTCAAAAACGCCGTCTTTGCTCGCGAGGAAAAAAGCTCCCTCGGGGAGACTTGATCCCGCCGCCCAAAACACTCTCCGCGCGCTTCCCGCGCGCGTTGCGCCAAAAATATGACCTCCCCTCTCCGGGCCGACGGCCGCCAGGCCGGCCAGCTCCGCCCCATCTCCTTCGAACCCGGCATCGCTCCGCACGCGACCGGCTCCGTTCTCATCGGCTTCGGCGCGACCCGCGTCATCTGCGCCGCCACCATCGAGCCCGGCGTGCCCACCTGGATGAAACAGCAAGGCGTCAAAGGGGGCTGGCTCACCGCCGAGTACTCGATGCTTCCCTACAGCACGCTCGAACGGAAATCGCGCGACATTTCCCGGGGCAAGATCGACGGCCGCACGGTCGAGATCCAGCGGCTGATCGGCCGCTCGCTCCGCGCCATCATCGATCTGGACAAGCTCGGCGCCAACACGCTCTGGCTCGATTGCGACGTGCTTCAAGCCGACGGCGGCACCCGCACGGCCGCCATCACCGGCGCCTACCTGGCCGCGCGGCTGGCGGTGCAAAAGCTGATCGACAATAAAAGGTTGGCCGAAAATCCGCTCACCGATTCGGTCGCCGCGATCAGCGTCGGTCTTTCCGACGGCCGCGAATTGCTGGATCTCGCCTACGTCGAAGACCGGGACGCCAGCGTCGATTTCAACGTGGTCATGACCGGGCGCGGCCAGTTCGTCGAGGTGCAGGGCAGCGGCGAGGAGGCCACCTTTTCGCATGACCAACTGCAGGGCCTGCTGGTCCTCGCCCAAGCCGGCTTGCGCGATTTGTCCGCCTTGCAGACCGCCTTTCTGACGAAACAGCTGCTGAAAACCCCGGGGCCCTAACCGAGCTTGGCGGGCGGGGTGCCCCCTGGGCTTCGTAGCTTTAGCGAAGTAGGCTCACCCCGGGAAAGAGACCGGCCCAGCCGGATCATTCTCGTTCGCTTAATCGTTATCGTTCTCTCAGGCCAAATGGACTTTTTGCCGCGGATGGCGCGGATAGACACGGATTCGGATGGATTGAAGAGGGAAGCCATGAAACCCGGAATAATTTTCCCGGCTTCCTGGTTTCCCGCTTCAACCAAAAACAGGGTCGATTGCGAGACCGCTGAATCCACCCGCATTAGTTCTTCTTCGCGTGGCGCGCGCTGAAATCTCCCGCCTCCGCTTCGCGCACAAAGCCCTCGGTCACGCTTTTCAATTCCTCCCAGCGCGCGCGGATCGACTTCGATTCGGCTGGCGTGATCGTACTGTCCGAAGCCGCGGCGGCGATGACGTGCAGCATGTCGGCGAACTCCTGCACAATCTGGTTCATTTCCGGCACCAGCTGGGCCACATGCGGGCCCACCGGCGGATTTCTGATGAAAAATCCACCGGCTCGTTCGCAGACCCACCGCGCGATGCGCTCGTCGCCCGTCGCGCGCAAGAGCTGGGCGATGCGGTCGAGAGGATTGTTCGCCCCGCTGCCGTCCGCCGGCGGTTCGGCCCATTTGTAGACGAGCGAAAGCGACAACCCAATTTCCGACGAAATCTGCTTGGCGCTGGTTTTTTTCAGCACGTCCTTGATCAGCTCGTGAGAGTCCATGATCGCGCACGCTGTCCAGAGTTCGGGCAAAACGCAATCCCCCCAGAACAAGCGTCCGGCCGCAGAAGGGTTGCGGCGGTGACCGGCACCAAGCCCTACTGATTCCAGG
>JBEKQH010000329.1:0-3177 GCA_049519915.1 Opitutaceae bacterium | reverse complement strand
AGACGCTGGCGAAGCGGACGTAGGCGACCTGGTCGACGTGGCGGAGGCGCAGCATCACGGCATCGCCGATGGCTCGGCTGGGAATCTCGGTTTCGTAGCCCGCCTCGAGTTCGTCGATCACGTCGTCTACCAGCATGGCGACCTGCTCGAGGTCGATCGGGCGTTTATGGCAGGCGGCGCGGACGGCATGGACAAGTTTTTCGCGGTGGAACTCCTCGCGCCGGCCGTCGCGCTTGATCACGGCGAGGCCTTCGCGCACGAACGATTCGGTGGTGGTGAAGCGATGCCCGCATTCCAGGCATTCGCGGCGCCGGCGGATGGTGGTGCCTTCCTTGCTGATGCGTGAGTCAATGACCTTGTCCTCGATGGAGGTGCATTTCGGGCAGCGCATGGGAGTGGCAAATGAGGAATGACGAAGGGCGAATGACGAGTGATCGGAGACTCATGATCATCGGCTATGGATGTCCGGGCAAGTCCGGCCCATTCTCGTCAGTCATTGGTTCAGTTTAGGCTAAGGAAGTTTTCGAGGATCGTCATCCCGCCTTCGGTCGCAATGGACTCGGGATGAAATTGCACGCCCCAGACCGGCAGCGTCTTGTGGCGCAACCCCATGATTTCGCCTTCAGCGGTCTCGGCGGTGATTTCGAGGTCGGGCGGCAGGGTGGCGCGTTCGACCAGGAGCGAATGGTAGCGGGTGGCGGGGAAGGCCTGCGGCAGTCCGCGGAAAAGGTCGGTGTTCTTATGCAAAATGGGCGACGTCTTCCCGTGCATGAGGCGGTCGGCGCGGACGACGTGCCCACCAAAAAAGTGCCCGATGGCCTGGTGGCCGAGGCACACGCCGAAGATGGGGACCTTCCCGGCAAAGGCCTTGATGATGTCGAGGGTGACGCCGGCCTCGCGCGGCGAACAGGGGCCGGGCGAGAGAAGCACTCGGTCGGGCTGGAGCGCGAGCGCCTGGGCGGGTGTGATCTCGTTGTTGCGGAAAATGCGCTGCTCCACGCCCAACTGGCCGAAATATTGGACGAGATTAAAGGTGAAGGAATCGTAATTGTCGATGACCAGCAGCACTAGGGTGATTTATCCACGGATTGACAGCAGGGTCAAGCATGGCGCTAGAGCCCGTCGGGCTTCGCCCACGGGCTCTGAACAAATGGCTCCGCCATTTGGCTGACAGATCAATAAATTATCGGATCCGGTGATCGTTCTTCAACCGCTTGTTCGCAACATGTTGTCAAAGTCCGACCCGCTGCTAGGGTGGAGCCCGATGACCGGCCCTTTTGCCTTGCTCAAAACCGATAACGCCAGCGGCGCGCGCCGGGGGCGTCTGCGCACGAATCATGGATTCGTAGATACGCCGATGTTCATGCCGGTGGGAACGCAGGGCACGGTCAAGGCGCTGACGCCGGCGCACTTGCGTGAGGTGGGTGCGCAAATCATCCTGGGTAACACCTATCACCTCAATCTGCGTCCGGGCAGCGAACTTATCCGCGAATTGGGCGGCCTGCATAAGTTCATGGGCTGGGACGGACCGATCCTCACGGACAGCGGCGGGTTTCAGGTCTTCTCGCTGGCGAAACTGCGCGATGTCCGCGACGACGGCGTGGCTTTCCAATCGCATATCGACGGGGCCAGACTGTTTCTCGGCCCCCGCGAGGTGATGACGATCCAGCAACACCTTGGCAGCGACATTGCGATGGTGCTCGACGAGTGCCCGCCTTGGCCGGCTGAGCGCGAAACTTGCGCCCGGGCATGCGAGCGAAGCCTGCGCTGGGCGCGGCAGTGCCTGGCGATCGCGGGCGAAAACGGATTTCTCGCGTCCGGACATCACGTCTTTGCCATCGTCCAAGGCTCGACCTTCGACGATTTGCGGCGCGAGGCGGCCGAGGCGCTGGCTGCGCTCGATTTTCCCGGCTATGCGGTGGGCGGGGTGAGCGTCGGCGAGCCCGAACCGGAAATGCTGAAGCAAATCGCCGCCGCCGTCCCCTTTTTGCCCGCCGATAAACCGCGCTATACGATGGGCCTGGGGACGCCTCCGCAACTCCTCAAGATGATCGCGCTTGGTGTCGACCTGTTCGACTGCGTGCTGCCGACGCGCGTCGCGCGCAACGGTTTGGTCTTCACGCCCGACGGGCCGCTCAATCTTCGCAACGAAAAATTCCGGGCGGATGCACAGCCTATCGCCGAGGGCCTCGACAATTACACGGCGCGTTTTTCGCGGGCCTACCTGCGCCATCTGGTGCAGGCGGGCGAAATGCTGGCGGGCACCTTGCTCACGCTGCACAACGTGCATTTCTACCTCGATCTCATGGCGCAGGCGCGGGCGCAGATCGAAGCCGGCGATTTTGCGGTTTGGAGCCGGGCTTGGATCGGGCGCTACGAAACGGGTGCCGCCCAATAAAAAACCCGCGCGACCGGTCGCGCGGGTTCAAAGCAGGTGTTGATCGGGTGGCGGCTGCGGACTCAGAATCTACGGCGCACGCCGATCGAGACCACCGTCGAGTCATAAATCGAGTGGAATGCGTCGTCGTAATAAACATCGACGAATCCGGCCCAGCGGTCGTTAAACCAATAGTTGGCCTTAAGGCCGAAGTTGAGATCCTGCGAGCTCTTGGCCGATGACAGGAAGTCGCTGTCATAGCTCGCAAAAGGCGTGAGGGCCACGGGGCCGAAGGGAATTTCGACTCCCGCCGTTCCCGACCAAAAGCCGTAATCGGAGCGGATAAAAAAATTGGTCGAGGTCGTCCGGTCCCATTGATATCCAATGGACGCGGTCACAAATGGTTTCATTCCGGCGGCCGTCGTGTAAGCGGTTGCATCACCCTGTGCGATATTGGAATGAAGGTTCTGGTTATTATACTTAAACCAACTATACGTGTAGCTGCCGCCCAAATCGAGAAACCGGGTGACCGGAACGTTGGCCGCCAGTTCGCCGTCGTAAGAGTTATTCGAAATATGTTTGATGACCTGGTCGGTGAAGCCCAGCTCCCCGTAGCGCTGGCCGAGTGTGCCTACGGATGTGTCCGGGGTGGCAGGCTCGTCGGCGTGGAGAAGGCTAGCTGCGACAAACGTCGCCAACACGAAGCTTAATTTCTTGGTTAGGTTCATAGTGTTTCTTGGGAGGTAAATTTCCAGCAAGCAATGGATTCCGTCGATATAGCCAGACCGAACATTGAGCCG
>JBEKQH010000328.1:0-3203 GCA_049519915.1 Opitutaceae bacterium | reverse complement strand
GCCACCACCGGCGGCGGCGGGGCGCCGATTGTGTAGGCGGCCGTGGCCACCGCACTGTTGAGGTCGCCGCTCAAGGCGGCCATGGCTTCGATCGTAACGGTTCCGCTGCCGATCGAGATCGGACCGCGATAAACCGTCGAAGACGTCGTCGGCGCGGTGCCGTTCGTAGTGTAATAGATGGACGCGCCGTTGGTGGAGTCGCTGATGGTCACGGCCTGCGCACTCGCGTAGGTGCCCGCACCCGGACTGAACATCGGGGTGGCCACGGTCGTGCCTCCGGTGCCGCTGAAAGTGTAAGTGGCGGAGGTGACAGAGCTGCTCACGCCACCGAGAATGGCGATGGCTTCCAAGGTGGTGGTGCCCTTAAACTCGATGGTTTTACCTGGAACCGGCGGGCTGCTCGCCGTCGGGGTGGTCCCGTTTGTGGTGTAGTAGAGGGACACTCCGTTGGTGGCATCCGAGATACGGACGTGCACTTCCTTGGTGTAGGTGCCGGTCGGTTCACTAAAGGTCGGCGCTGCGATGGAGCCGGTTTGGGCCCAAGACGTCGCGGTGGAGGCAACGACGAAAAAGCCGGCGGCAAGGATGCGGCGGCGGAAAAACGTTCGGAAACAATGGATCGGAGTCATGGCGGGTGGATTCAATGGGCAGGAGTTAACGCAACGCGGCCGGGGGAGATCCGCACCGTCGAGGGAGCGAGCGGTTGGAGGTTGAACGGTCGACGCAGGCAGACACCGCAAGGGGTAGCAGCGCACCAACGAACCTTGAGGTTATCGTGAATAGGTCATGAAGCCTATCCTTCAAATGAGTGATTTTCGAACTCCGCCCGCTTTGACGTCTTCACTTCGGAATTAATTCCGGTCTCTGGTTTGCCGGCCGAAGCCTTGAGCCGGGCTTTTTGGGTTCCAGCCGGCTCCCCTGCCCCGCCTTCGGCGCATCATTCCGGGACTCCGCCGGAGTACGCTTACATTTTCTCGTAAAATCTGAGCACCGCTTCGGTCCGCGTGCGTACATGCAGTTTTTCATAAATGTGTTGCAAGTGACTTCGCACCGTTTCGTAGCTGATGCCCGTTTTGTCGGCGATTTCCTTGCTGACATATCCCTGCGCCAGAAGCCCGATAATTTCCGTTTCCCTCTGAGTTAAATCCTGCATCGAAGGGTTCGTCATCAGCGGTTTCCGAAACGATTGCACCACCAGACGGGCGATCTCGGCGCTCATCGGCGCCCCGCCCGCTTTCACATCCGCGATCGCCTGCATGATTTCACCCGGAGTGTTTCGTTTGAGGATGTAGCCGCTCGCGCCGGCCTCAAGCGCCCTAAAAATCTGTTTGTGATTTTTATATACGGTAAAGATCAGGATCTGCATTTCCGGGAAAAGTCGTTTTAGGCGCGCGGTGCATTCGATGCCGGAAAAATCGGGCAGTTCGATATCCATAATGACCACGTCGGGTTTATGGGCGGGAATCGTTTTTATCGCCTCCGTCCCCGTTTGGCACACGCAGACGCATCGGTAATTATCCGTTTCGGTGATCACCTCCTTCAGGGAAGCGCAGACCGCGGTGTTGTCTTCGACGATGGCAATGGTTATCGGCATCGGGCGGGAGCAGGGTGATAGATATCGGGCCGCGGCGGTCGGTCGTGAAAATTCATACCTTCCTTTTCCCGGCTAAGCGGACGGCCATGGCCACGGACGTTCCTTGCCCCAATGTCGACTGAACGGCAAACTCGCCCCCCATTTCTTCGATCCGCGACTTCATGTTGCTCAGGCCGTTGCGTTTGGCACGGCCCACGGCGGAGAGATCGAAGCCGCACCCGTTGTCTTCGATCGCCATGCGGAAGCAGTCGTTTTCCAGGCCGATGCGAAGCCAGACTTCGGTGGCGCCGGAGTGTTTAAGCACATTGTTCATCGCCTCTTTCGCGGTGAGAAAGAGATTCGAACGAATTTCGGGCGTAAGCGGGCAGGCGGGAATATCGGGCGCCACATCCAATCGCGAGCGAATCGGACTCAGGCGGAAAAGGTCTTCGAGCATTCCGCAGATATAGAGGGCCAATTGGTCCAGGGAATCGTTGGCGGGATCGACGGCCCAAACCACCGCGTCCAACGCCCCGGTTAGAGCGCGGACCCGGTCGCTGAGAGAGCCGAGGTTCTTGGCCGCATCGGGCGACGGGGTCTTTTGCTTCGTCCGTTCGACGAACAGGCCGATTTCGGTGAGATGCGCGCCCAGATCGTCATGGAGATTTCTGGCGATACGCTGTCGCTCCTTTTCCATCGCTTGTTTGTGTTCGAGCCGTTCCAGCTTGAATTGCAATTGACGCTGGGAATAGCGATGCCCCCACCAAGCGGCGCCGGCGACGCAGCCCACGACCACACCGTAAAACCACCCTGTTTGATAAAAATAAGGCCGTTGAGCAATCTCGATCCGGTCCCCGCGCCTGTTCCAGCGGCCATCGTTATTGCACGCCTGCACCTGAAAGACATAGTTTCCCGGCGGAAGGTTGTCGTACGATTGGCTCCTCCGGTTTCCCACGTTGACCCAGTCCTTGTCGTAGCCGTTCAGCTTGCACTTGAACAAGACCGACCCCGGTTGCGGCAGGCTCAGGGCCGTGTATTCGATCGTAAGGTCGCGGGCGCCGGCCGGCAGGTCGATTTTTCGGCCGTCCCCCGCCGGTTTCCCGTCGACCAATACCCGTTCGATATAAACAGGAGGAAGAACGGTATTTTCCAGGATGCGAGCCGGATCCAATACGACGAGCCCGCGCCGGGTCGCGAAATACAGCGTATGATCATGGGCCTTCCAGACAATCGGGTCGCCGCCCCACCAGACCGCGAGACTGCGGCCTTCTTCCCCGCCGATGGTCCGAAAAACCGGCACGGCCCGTTCACCGCGCGCCGCAGCCAGCAACTGATCTTTGGGCGCCCATTTGATTCCCGATGAGGTTCCGACCACGAGCCGGCCCTGGTCGTCCTCCGCGATTGCGGAAACGAACTCGGTCACCTCTTCCGTCAACTCGCCCGGACTCCACCACCGCCCGCGGGATAACACGGCCAGCCCCTGATCTTTCATGCCCACCCATAAATTTCCTTCCTTGTCGGCATAAACCGCGCGTACGGCATCGTTCGGCAGTCCCTTGTCTTGGTTGAGGACCTGGACATCGCCGCCCTTGATTACGAATATCCCGCACTGCCACGTTCCAATGTAGAC
>JBEKQH010000327.1:0-3204 GCA_049519915.1 Opitutaceae bacterium | reverse complement strand
TACCGCAGATTAACCCCCACAGCCGCCGGCTTCCGGATTCCTGACTAAATAACGCTCACGGCCGCGTGCGGACGGCCCGGCAGTCCACCCTCCTACCCTCGGCCTCCGCGTTCTTTGCGTTCTTCGTGTGAAAAAATTCGCCCCGACCGCGCTCGACTTACTCCGTGTCCTTCCTGCCTTCGCGTTGAAGACTGATCGGATATCCTCTTACACGTCGTTGCCCGAAGACGGATGATCAGAACCGTCGCGCCATCGCTTCGACCGTTTCGCCCGCCTGTCCGGCCAGCCCACGAAATTCCGGGCTGATCCGCATGTCCGCTTGCACCTGCTGCCAGAAAGCCAGCGCCCACGGCACCACCGCATGCCATTCTTCGCGCACCGCCGGCAGCGGCGGCGGCGGTGAAAATTCGCGTGAGACCAGCTCGCCCTGCGGCCCCGGCGCAAAGAGCATCGGCAGCATGTCGTAAAGCGGAGCGAGGCTGAACGGCTCATCGACGCCAAACCACACCGCCGCGTTGCCAAGGTGCATATCGGTGTTGCCGATCAATTGGCCAAAACACCAACGCCGGCGAAGGTCGGCGGCGTCCGCTGCCGAAAACAGCCCCGCCGTCTCCATCGCCCGCGCCATGGCATTCCAGTCACTAGCTGTTTCATCCAGCAACCCGGCCTCGACCGCTTGCAGCGAAATGACCCCGCGCCGGCCGGCCGCGCCGGAACGATCAAAACGGGTTACCTCCAGGAAGCGGCGCCCGCCAGCATCGAGTACGCCCGCCTGCGCCGCAGCGACGCCCTGCCTAGCCGCCACCTCCAACGCGTGCGCCTCGGCGGCAAGCAAATCAGCCCAACGGCGCGAAGCCGGGGATTCGCCCGCGGGAGAAAATTTCACCAGCACGTGCCGGATGCCGCCCGCATCGTTGCGCACCGCCGCGGTAAACTTCGGCTGCTCGCCGCCAGCCGACGATTCCGGCACGCCGCCCTGCATCGCCTGCAATGCCTGCCCGGTATAACGACCTGCCCGCTCGCCGTCCGCGATCGCCTCCCCTTCCACGGCCACCTGCCGGCGCAGCACGCGCTCCATCATCTTTTCGCCAACCACAAAATCGCCCGGCCCATCGTCGCCCTGCTCTAGCAGATAGACGAGGATATCGTCGTCCTGCCAGTTGCGCGGATCAACCGGCACACCCAGCGTCGCACCGGCCGCTTGCGCCAGCGCCCGGCCGATAAACCCTTGGGGACGCACGTCCGACAAGAACAAGGGCAGCCCGGGAAAGACTCCTCCTGCATAACCGCGCGCAAACCATGCCGGCCCGCCCCCATTGGCTTCGAGAAAAAACCCGCCGTGCAAGGCCTGCAGCATAGCCCATTCGTGTGCACGCCCTGTTTCGTCGATCCGATACAAGGGCCATCGCATGCCCGCCGTTCGCACCTGGCGCCGCAATGCATAACGCGCCCGGCGGGCTGCCCCAATTCGCACCACTCGATTTCCCAGCGCCGTCAAATTGCGCGAAACAGTGGAACGATCTACCTTCAAACTATCAGCCAAAACTTGGGCCGACACCACACCGCGGCTCTGCAATTGCAAGGCCAGCAACGAGGGCGTGACTTGAGAAGGCCGCGGCATGATTTGCACAGATATTGCACAGATTTAATAACATTTAAAGCATTAATTTAAAAGTTATTGTGAATTTAATAAGCATGTTATGCACAGATTATAAAATTTCGAATAACTTTATGAATTGAAATCGCTTGGGGTTTGCACGCTTCACGACAGGCGTCACAGCCGGAACAGAGATCCGCTTGGAAGCGACGGGCACACTGGCCGATAAAACCAAGACCATTCAGTTGAGCCTTGGTGCAATTGTTGGGACAGCCGGCGAGGCCGATCTTCACTTTCGTGATTTTTCTCCTCAGAGGAGAAAAATAACACCGATATTTTGACCTTGGCTGAGTTTCTACACACGAAGGGCTAGAGCGTGTTGTTCCGCCGCAACGGAAGCGCAGAGAGCCGCAGAGTTCACAGAGATTTCTCTCCGCGCTCTGCGGCCTCCTCGCCCGATTTTAATGCCTGATGTGGGGCTGCCTAAAACATATAGCTCACCGTCAGCTTGTACAGTGCCGGCGCCGCCAGTTGGTTGCCGTTGAAGTGCTGATAAACAGGCCGCTCGACATCGGCATACACCATCACCGGATGCAGGTGGAACTCGATCCCGGGGACGAGCAAGACGCGCTGGAAACCGGAAGCCAGGGGATTTGCCGAGTTGTCGCCCCTGTCGCTGGCCCGGGATGAAAACTTGGCCTGCGCCAATGGCGTGATCGTCAGCCGGCCGAACGACCAGCCGCTGTAATAAATGCCGGCCGCCGTATCGATTTCCCAGCCCGGACGGTATTGGTCCCGCGAAAGCACCGGCACATCCGCCTCCGCCTGCCCGAACCACGTCCAGTGCTCCGCCAAATTGCCGCGATGGAAGCCGCCCAGGAGAACATCGGTGCTCCCGGTCCCGATTTCACTGTCCCGGTCAACGTCACCAAAGGCATCATTATGGGTATAATCGCCGGTCGGCAGCTTGAAGCCAAAAGTCATTCCGGTGGACAGATCCGGTGAAAACCCGGTGTAGAGGCCCTCGACCCGGATGTCGCCGAGCGCGCTCCATTTTAACGACACAGGATCGGTCCCAGTGGCGCCGCCGGTCGTCTGGAAGGATCGGCTGACATACGGCACTTCGACCTGGACGCCCCAACTGCGGTTGAACATCTCCTGCAAACCGGCCGTGACAAAGTCCGTCCGGATGTCCTTGTCCGGATTATTTGCCGCCGGCGCTTGCGAGGTTCCGCTCCAATTGTGATTTTGATCCTGGTAGTCGTTTTCCAGAAAGGCCGTCCCACCCGAACCTTCGGGAAACATCGAGCTTGTGCCGACTTGGTAAACACCGCACCCGCAAGCGCAGGCCAGTCCGGTCTTGGGCGCCAGACCGATGGCCAACAGCGAGACCAGGGCAAGAGCACGCGGAAGAAATCCGGCCTCTCGTTTTATTTTGGTTCTGATGGATGATCTTTGTGCGGCCAGCCGGCCGGGCGCCGTCCACCAGGGACCGCGCGAGTTGAAAAGCGAAGAGGAATGAAAAGATGACATGATTAAAAAAGTTAATAATTTCGTACGCACCATGGCGCGCAGCTGCAGAAGTGGCCGGCGCACACGCCGGCGGG
>JBEKQH010000326.1:0-3205 GCA_049519915.1 Opitutaceae bacterium | reverse complement strand
CGCGGCGCATGAGCTCGTTGTTCTGCACGCAATGGCCGTCGTCGGTGAGGGCCACGACGCCGGCGCGTTGGAGCGAACCGGCGGGGGCGAGCTGCTCGCCTTTCTGGCCGACGGTGATGCAGCCGGTGGGGTAAATATGCACCACGGCATCGCGTGTGGCGGCGTCTTTAATGAACTGGAGGGTGCCGACATTGTCCACAACCGGCGCGGTGTTTGGCATGCAGACGACCGTGGTAAAACCGCCGGCGGCCGCGGCGCGGGAGCCGGAGGCGATGGTCTCCTTGTGCGTCTGGCCGGGTTCGCGAAAATGCACGTGGATGTCTACCAGGCCGGGGCAGGCGACAAGTCCGCGGGCGTCGAGCCTTATGGCGCGTTCTTTATCGGCAGCGCCCAGGGAATCGACCAGCAGGTGGTCGCGGACAAAAAGGTCGCCGGTTTCGTCGCGGCCGGCGGCGGGGTCGATGATTCGCGCGTTAGTTATCCAAATTAATGACATGGTGAAAATCCCAAACTCCAATGGCCAAACGCCAAAGAAACTCCAAAGCTGGAAATTTTTTTAAAACACTGGGCCTGGAGACTTTTTGGCATTTGGGCTTTGTTTATGGTTTCTTTGGGCTTTGGACTTTTTGGATTTTGTCTGGTGGCTCTCTTCGGGGGTTTGGCGTTCGAGATTTAATTTACTCGGCGGGGGTGACGTTTTCGGGCTGGCCGCCGGCGCAAAGGTAAAGGGCGGCCATACGCACCGCGATACCGTTGGTGACTTGTTCGAGGATCACGCTCCGTTCGCCGTCCGCCAGGTCGCTGTCGATCTCAACCCCCCGGTTGATCGGGCCGGGGTGCATGATGATCGCCTTGGGATGCAGCCAGGACGCGCGCGTCTTGTTGAGGCCGAACATGCCGGTGTATTCGCCGAGGGAGGGAAAATGGCTGCTGGTCTGCCGTTCATGCTGGATCCGCAGGAGCATGACGACTTCGGCGCCGTCCAAGGCGCTCTTGAGGTCGTGCGAGACGGTGACGCCAAAGTCGGTGAACCAGTGCGGCACGAGCGTCGACGGCCCGCATAGGGTGACGGCCGCGCCGAGCTTGGTGAGCGCGTGGAGATTCGACCGCGCGACGCGGCTGAAGAGGATGTCGCCGAGAATAACGACCTTTTTGCCGCGCAGGTCGCCCAGATGTTCCTTCATGGTGAAGGTGTCGAGCAGGCCCTGGGTGGGATGTTCGTGGGCGCCGTCGCCCGCATTGATGACCGGGATGTCAAGCAGGCGGGAGAGGTAGAGCGGCGAGCCGGAAGCGGCATGCCGAATGACGATCATGTCGGCCTGGAGGGCCTGGATGTTTTCGGCGGTATCCCGGAGCGTCTCGCCCTTGGTCGTGCTTGAGGTGGCGGCGTCGAAGGAGATAACATCGGCACTGAGACGTTTGGCGGCCATATCGAAAGCAAGACGGGTGCGCGTGCTGGGCTCGAGGAAGAGATTGACGATGGTCTTGCCGCGGAGCGCAGGGACTTTCTTCACGCTGCGCTGGAGGATTTTTTTGAAAGCGGCGGCCGCGGAGTGAATCTGGTTGATTTCGGCGAGGGAGAGCTCCTCGATCGTGATAAGGTGTCGGCGCGTCCAGGGCATGGCGTTTTTCAATTTGTGGCTGTAAATTTTTGACTGGTTGCGACTGCCTCGACGCAAAGAGCATCGCGGACTGAGTCGGCCGGATCGAGACGGACGACAACTTTTTCTCCCTCGTTCACCGGAAGGTCGAAACCGACATAGTCGGCGGCGACGGGCAAGCGACGACCGCCCCGATCGGCGAGCACGGCCAGTTCGACTTTGGCCGGATGGCCATGGTCGAAAAGCTCATTGAGCGCCGCTTTGACGGTGCGACCGGAGAACAGCACATCGTCCACCAGGATGACGGTGGCTTTATTCACGTCGAAAGGGATGTGGGTGGGCGCGAATTCCTTCGGGATGGGATTGTGTCCGATATCGTCGCGATGAAAAGAGATGTCGAGCGTCCCAACGGGAGCGGACCGGAGGGGATTGAGCGCGGAGAGCCGGGCCGAAAGCCGGCGGGCGAGCTCGATGCCGCCGTTGGCGATGCCGAGAAGCACAAGTTTTTCGGCGGAGGGGTGACGGGCAGAAATAGCGGCAGCCAGGCGGTCGAGAGCGGCATGGATCTCGCCGGAGCCGAGGGTCTTGGTTTTTGCCACGAACCATTCTGATGGCGAAAAAGCGCGCAGAGTTAAAGGGCAAAGTGCGGCCCGGCCGGAACCATTTTTTGGTGGTTCACCTCGCTGTGCCGAGGCCTCGGAAACGGAGCCCCGTCATTTTTAAAATACGCCAGAAGGTTATTCCATTAGAATCTCGGTGTGGGCTCGCAGATAGTTTTCAAGGCTTCGGAGCAAAAGGGCGGAGGAGGCATCGGGCGTTACCGGCTGGGTGGTCGCGAGCACGGCGAGCGGCCGGCCGAGGAGGTGTTCGGCTAGCGCGCGCTGGGTGGCGGGGAGTCCGGCGAGCCAGTCTTGTTTCACCGGATAACCCTCGTCTCGGGCCAAGCGGTAGACGCTCTTTAAGTAGACAAGATCGGGGCGCGGGCTGTCGGCCAGGGCGGCAAAAGCGGCGCGCAGCAGTTCGGCGACAAGCGGGCGGCTCTCGCCCGGAAGGGGGTTGCGGACGACCAGCGCGGCGAGCGCGGAGGCAAAACGGAGCGATTCGTAGTGCCGGCCGATGCCGCCATGCCGGGCGAGCAGCCGCGCCTCGCGCACGAACCAAGTGCGGCCCTGGTTGGAGCTTTCGAGGGAAAAAGCGATATCGTCGAACAAATCGAGCGCGACGGACGAGGTCGCGCTTTTTTTAGGCAGACGTTGAAGGGCGAGGAGAAGGCCGTGTTCGGCGGAAAACAGAGTGAAGGTTTGAAAAGCGTCGGCGGGC
Source organism: Opitutaceae bacterium (assembly GCA_049519915.1). GTDB lineage: Bacteria > Verrucomicrobiota > Verrucomicrobiia > Opitutales > Opitutaceae > DASRHD01. The sequence continues at coordinate 284 of JBEKQH010000326.1, read as the reverse complement.
GGCTGCTTCAGCAGAACAAGTGCGTCGGTCTGGAGGGTGGGGCCGGGCACTTTGAGAAAGGCTGAAAGCTGAAGAACTGAAAAAATCGGCGATCTTCAGTGTTTGGATGTTCAGCCCTTCAGACTTTCAGCTCTTCAGCTTTTCCCGCCGCGGGCGTGGTCGGCCACGGCGGGACGACAGCGCCGCCGGAAATGATCATCTTCATGCCGTCGCCGGCCGACATCTCAAGCTCGACGAGCTCATGACGGGGCACGAAAATGAGATAGCCGCCGGTGGGATTGGGC
>JBEKQH010000325.1:0-3213 GCA_049519915.1 Opitutaceae bacterium | reverse complement strand
GCTGTCCGCCCAGCAGCGATTCCACCGCCATGGAAAGAATGATAAATGACTGGATCTCCAAAAACCAAAAGGCCAGCAGCCCGAAGCAGTAGGCGATGGTGAACTGGATGAGCGCCGCCAGCAACGCCGCCGGCAGTCCGAGCGCGCACCGCCACAGGTCGTGCGGCAGCACCAGATAAGACCACAAGAAAGGCAGGGCGACGGCGAGCGGGACGAAGATCAAAAAGCCGGACACCAGGCGCGCCGCCGAGAAGACGCTCAACCGGTAGAGAAAATAGTTGATCGGTTTGAGCAAGAATTGGTTGATGAGGCCATTGCGGATATCCTCGCTGATTTGATAGTCCTCGTTGAAGGCGCCGATGAAAAACTGGAGCAGGATGAGGCTGACGAAATAGGTGAGCGTTTGCGACAGGTCGAAACCGCCGATGCGCGCGTGGCCTGCGTAGACGGCGTCCCAGAGGATGAAAACGACGACCAAGTGAAAGACCGAGAAACCGCCGCGGACCGCGAAATTCCACCGGTAGACCAGATTGCTCTGCAAACCGGTGAGAAAGGAGTGTCGGTATTTGGCGAGCGAGGGCACGGAGTGAGTAGTGAGTAGCAGGTAGCGGGTAATGAGTAGCGGGTAGCGGGTAGTGAGTGGAAAACAATTTCCCGAGTGACCCTTTTGTCATTCTGAACGAAGTGAAGAATCCCTTGCCTCTCCGTTGACGATATTAAGTTGGATTCTTCGCTGCGCTCAGAATGACAAAAATAAAGTCTTTTGTCCCCGCGGAACTAAAATGCAGTTCGAGGAGGCCGTGTCATGAATGCTCGCTACCCGCTACTCACTACGCGCTCCTTGGCCGCCGCCAGCCCGAAGCGCGCGATGATTTCCTTGCCGAGGTTCTTATAAGCCGAGGCGCCGGGATTGAGCGGATCGTAGGTGAAGATCGTCTGGCCGAAACTGGGGGCCTCGCTCAAGCGCACGGTCCGTGGAATGACGGTCTCGAAGATTTTTGCCGGCTCGTAGCCTTTGACCTCCTCCACCACCTGGCGCGAGAGGTTGGTGCGCACGTCGAACATCGTCATAACGGTGCCCCCGATTTCGAGCGTCGGGTTGATCCCGGCCTTTTTAAGCCGGTCCACGACCTTAAAAATTTGGGCCAGACCCTCGAGCGCCATGTACTCGCATTGCAGGGCGATGAGGAGGAAATCCGCGGCGGCGAGGCTGTTCATCGAAAGCAGGCCGAGCGCCGGCGGACAATCGATGATGACCGCGCGGTAGCCGCCGCTGTCCCGCACCGGTTGAAGCACGGCGCGGAGTTTGAGGAGGTAGTTTTCCTTCTGCGCGAGCTCGATCTCGGCCGCGGCCAGGTCCACCTCGGAAGGGATGAGGGCCAGGCATTCGTAGGAGGTGGGCGTGACCATCCCGAGGGCGGTGCCCTCGCCGTGCAGGGGGCCATACAGGCTTTTGCCCTCCTGCTTTTCGACGCCGAGCGCGCTGGTGGCGTTGGCCTGCGGATCGAGATCCACGAGCAGGGTGTGGATTTTTTTCTCGGCCAGCGCGGCGGCAAGATTGACGGCGGTGGTCGTTTTGCCGACGCCACCCTTCTGGTTGGCGATGGTGAAGACGGTGCAAGCCATCCCTCAAGCAAACGGCGGCCGTGGCGGCGAGTCTAGCGTGAAAACCATGTGGCCCAGACTTTAGCCCGGATCGATCACACGATGGGCGTTCTCGTGCTGACCCCCTTCGTTCTAGTATGGAGCCGGCGCCCTGTGCTGGCGGGAAAGTCGTTACTTGTGGCTGAGGCGGGGCTCCTTTGGCTGGCGGTGCTGGGTTTGGGACTTTGCGTGTTCGAGCGATGGAACCTTCGTGGCATCGACACGGGGTATCTTGCCAAGCATTTGGACGCGACGTTTACTCACGGGGCCTGTCCGGAGTGTGCGAAAAAGCTTGAAGCGGAGGCGGTGGTGAATAGCCCGAATCACGAATGACCGGCTCCTTGCGAACAATCGGGGCGACCTGTGTGCCGAGGAGTTCGATCGCATGCAGGAGCTTTTCCTGCGGCAGGGTGGCCACGGTCATCTGGAAGCTGAGCTGGGAGATCCCGCCCAGCACCTTATTATAATAGAGCACCTTTCCCGCGACGGTTTCACGGTCGCCGATGAGGAGGGCGCCGGTCGGTCCGCGTTGGGCATCGAAATGAGCCCGGGTGGTCGGCGGCCAGCCGCGTTCGCGACCAATTTTGTTGAACGCGCGCGCATAGCCGGGGAAGAAATCGTCGGCCGCCTGACTCGTGGTATCGCCGACAAACCCCACCGCATGCACCCCGACTTTGAGTTTTTCCGGCGCGTGCCCGGCGCGGGCGCCGGCTTCGCGGTAGAGATCGATCAACGGGCGAAAACGGTGCGGCTCGCCGCCGATGATCGCCACCATCAGAGGGAGGCCCAAGGCGCCGGCCCGCGCAAACGACGACGGCGTTCCGCCCACGCCGATCCAGATCGGCAAAGGAGCTTGCACCGGGCGGGGATACACGCCCTGGCCGGTGAGCGGCGGACGGTGTTTTCCCGCCCAGTGAACATTCGTGTGGTCGCGAATTTTCAGCAGGAGATCGAGCTTCTCCCTAAAGAGCGAATCATAATCGTCCAGCTCGTAGCCAAAGAGCGGAAACGCGTCGGTGAACGAACCGCGACCGGCGATAATTTCAGCGCGGCCCCCGGAAAGGAGGTCGAGGGTGGCGAATTCCTGAAAGACGCGCACCGGATCGGCCGCGCTAAGGACGGTGACGGCGCTGGTCAGGCGGATGCGCTTGGTCCGCGCGGCGGCCGCGGCCAGAATGACCGCCGGCGCGGAATCAAGGTAGTCTTTACGGTGATGTTCGCCCACACCGAAGATGGCGAGGCCGACCTGGTCCGCGAGCTCGACTTGTTCGAGCACGTGGCCGAGCAGGCGGCTAGGTTCGAGCTCCAGGCCGCTGGAAACCGGTGCGTTGGCCGGGGCGAAACTGTCGACGCCGATTTCAATCATACGGTGCCTTTCGCCGTAAACAGCCCGGAGAAAGCGGCGCGTTCACGGATGACGAGGACGGCCCAAAGCGCCACCGCAACCGCGGCCGGCGTGAAGCCGCTCGGGGCCAGACAGGCATGGAACAGGACGATATTGACCAAAATCGGAGCGAGGAGGGCGAGCGCCAGCGGCGTAAACCGATTTACGAGCAGCAAAAGGCCCGC
>JBEKQH010000324.1:0-3220 GCA_049519915.1 Opitutaceae bacterium | reverse complement strand
AAATTCCTCGCCCGTTATTTTGTATTTTGCGCTGGCGCCGCTCGAACCGATCGTCGCTTCGTTGAGAAAGAGAAACGGTGGCTGAATCGGCATAACCGCGCCGATATGCTCGATCGCCAGAAAACGCGAGGGTTTGGGCAGAGGCAGGCCGCGAACCTTGCAGTCGATAAAGGTCTTGATGTCGCCCAGCGTCCGGAGATTGCGCAATTCGTCGTTGTTGATCGACATTTGCAGCGCATCTTCAACCAGGATGACAATTTCCATCATCGTAAGCGAATCGATGCCGAGGTCCTCGATCAGGCGAAGATCGTCATCGGCTCCACGAAGCCGCGCCCGCTGGTCGGGCTCGGCGAAGCGTTCGATAATACCGACGACCACGGCGGGCACAAGCAGGGGGTCGCCGGTCTTTCGAAACTTGACGGCCGCTTCGATGGTCGCCGGGGAACATCGCTTTAACGCGTCCATCAGGGCGGCTTCGTCTTCAGATGTAAAAGGCTTGGCTGAAGTCGGTAACGGCTGCTTGCGGCCATTTACTTCAGTATTTTGGTGAACTTCTTCGGCCATTGTTGGAACTCTTGTAAATTATTGGGTTTTCTGTTGTAAACCTAATTCTTCCGCGCGGCTCGGCGCCCTAATCTGCGGAATTGCATAAATTTTGTAACCTGGTTGCATTTCATAACGTCTTTACCATTGTAAAAGCGATCCACTACTTCCCTAGCATGTTGCTGCAACAATCGTTACTTCAGATGCCCATTGCATGAACGCGATTCTGGCGTCTCGACCCGTGTTCCTCATCACGCATGAGTTCTATCCGAAACGCGGCGGAATCGCAACGTTCACGGAAGAAATTGCCAAAGCCTCCGTCAATCTCGGCTACGATGTCGAGGTTTGGGCTCAATCCGCCTCGCTCGGCGCCGAAAAAGAGTGGCCGTTCCGCCTTCGCCGGCTCCCGCTCAAAGGCAGCCACGACCTAGCCTGCCAGGTTCGTCTTGCCCGTCAGCTCGTCACCGAACGCCGCCGCCTCCGTTATGCGACAGTCTATCTGCCCGAACCCGGCCCTATGCTGGGCATGATGCTGCTGCAATTCTTCAAAGCCTTTCGTCCGCAAAGACTCGTGCTGACGTTTCACGGTTCGGAAATTTTGAAATTTCATCGCCATCCACTCAAACGCGCCTTGGCCCGCAGCCTCATCCGCCACGCCACGCGCATCAGCACGCTCAGCAACTATACCCACCAGCTCCTTTGCGCCCATTTTCCCGAGGCGGCCGGCAAGACCCTCCTCACGCCCGGCGCGCTTCGGTCTGATTTTGCGATCGTCCCGGCGCCGCCGCCCGCCACTCGGGACAAGGTCGTCATCCTTACGGTCGGCCGCCTGCACCCGCGAAAAGGCCAGCTGACCGCTTTGCGAGCGCTGCAATCCCTCGATCGGCGTTTCCGGGGAAAGATCGAATATTGGCTCGTCGGCAATTCCAGCCGCCCGGATTACGAGCGGGCCCTGCGGACCGCCGCCGCCGAGTCCGATTTCCCCGTGCGCTTTTTTGGCAATGTGCCCGATGACGAACTCGACCACATCTACAATCGCGCCGCGATCTTCGCCCTGACCAGCGTTTCCCTCGATCACAGCGTCGAAGGGTTCGGCCTCGTCTATCTCGAGGCCGCCGCCCACGGACTACCGTCCGTCGGCCACACCGTCGGCGGCGTCAACGAAGCGGTGGTGGACAACGTCACCGGCCTGCTCGTGCCGCCGGACCGTCCGGCCCAGCTCACGGCCGCCTTCGAACGCCTCATCACCGATCCGGCGCTCCGCCATCGGCTCGGCGACGCCGGCCGCGAGTGGGCCGGGCGCAACTGCTGGCGCCGTTCCGCCCGGCTGCTCTTCGACCACGCTGGAAACACGGCGCGGTGATTAGGAGGCGGCGGCGGCGCCCCTAAAATAATTGCGCCCGGGGCGGGTTGCGCTTGCCTCGTCGTATGTTCCAATCGCGCACGCAACTCACGGTCCGCTATGCCGAGACCGACATGATGGGCTTCGTCTACCACGCCAACTATCTGACGTGGTTTGAAATTGGGCGCACCCACCTCCTCAAGGAGCATGGCCTGCCCTATCGCCAGCTCGAAGCCGACGGCTATCGCCTGCCCGTGCTTGAAGTCGCCGCGAAATACCTGCGCCCCGCGGTCTATGACGACGCGCTGGTGATTCTCACCACCTTGCGCGAAAAACCGGTCCTCCGCATCAAACTCGAATATGAAGTCCGGCGCGGCGACGAACTCCTCGCCACCGGTCACTCGCTCCATGCCTTCATCAATCCGCGCGGCGAACCCGTGCGGCCGCCGGAAGCGTTCACCAAAAAGATGAACGAGCTTTTCCGCAACACCGTCTCCTCCGCGAATTGACCGCGGGACGTTGCGATGAATTTTGAACGGCCGCTTGCGTCAGGCCGCGGATCAGGCCTCGACGCCAGCACGGGTGACTTGAAGTCCTTTGGCCGCCTTGACATGCTTTTTGCCAACATGGTGTCTCCCAAGAAGCGCGTCCTTGTTTTCGTTGTCGCGTACAACGCTGAATCGACGATCTTGGACGTGCTGGAGCGGATTCCCGCCATGGATTCCTACGAGGTCGAAGTGCTCGTGATCGACGACGCGTCGGCCGACCGCACCTACCGGTTATCCGAACGACTGCGCGACCGTCGTCAATACCGGCATCCGCTGACGGTTTTGGTCAACCCGGCCAATCAGGGCTACGGCGGCAACCAAAAAATCGGCTATCAGTTCGCCATCGCCGGCGGGTTCGACATCGTGGCCCTGCTCCATGGCGACGGTCAGTATGCGCCTGAGTTATTGCCGGAGCTTCTGGCGCCCATTGCGAGAGGTGAAGCGGAGGTTGTTCACGGGTCGCGTATGCTCAAGCCGATGGAGGCGCTAAAGGGAGGCATGCCGCTCTATAAATTCGCGGGCAACAAAGTTCTCACCTGGTACCAAAATTTGGTCTTAGGCTCGAAACTGAGCGAATTTCATACCGGGTATAAGGCGTATTCGGTGGCGGCGCTGAAGTGCATTCCGTTTGACCTCAATTCCAATTCATTTCATTTCGACACTGAGATCATCATCCAGTGGCTGCGGGCGCGAATTCCCATCCTCGACGTTCCCATTTCCACCCACTATGGAAATGAAATATGCAGAGTAAACGGCTTGCGCTACGCCTGGGATGTGGTCCGAGCCT
>JBEKQH010000323.1:0-3226 GCA_049519915.1 Opitutaceae bacterium | reverse complement strand
TTTTGTCATGGCCTGACCACCCTCACCCTCCCAAATAGCGTCACTTTCGTCGGAATCGCCGCATTTGAGGACTGCGATGGACTGACCAGCCTCACCCTCTCAAACCACCTCGGCTCCATCGGGGCCTCGACTTTTCATCAATGCACCAAGCTGACCAACGTCCTCCTCCCGAGTGGCGTCGCTTCCATCGGGGACGGCGCCTTCGAAGATTGTGTCCGCCTAGCCACGATCAGTATCCCGGGCAGCGTCACTTCCATCGGAAATTTTGCGTTCGAGGACTGTGACGCCCTGACCAACGTCACCCTTCCGACCGGCCTCGTCTCCATCGATGACGATGCCTTCGAAGGTTGCAACGCTCTGACAGAAATCACCCTTCCCAGCACCGTCACATCCATCGGAGACGACGTATTCCTGGATTGCACCCAATTGGCCCAGATTGGGGTGGACCCATCCAACGGCGTTTATGCGAGTTTGAACGGGGTGCTTTTCAATAAAGCCCTGACCCAGCTCCTTGAGTATCCGCCCAACAAGATCGGCGTCTATGCCATCCCGGCCACCGTCACGTCCGTCGGAAGCTATGCCTTCTACGACTGCACCGGCCTGACCGGCCTGACCTTCCCGACGAAGGTCACAGCCATCGGGGACGATGCCTTCGAGGCTTGCAGCAACCTGACCAGCGTCACTCTCCCCGGCAGCCTGGCCGCGCTGGGCGATTGGGTGTTCGCCGAATGCACCGGGTTGACCAGCCTCACGATCTCAAGCGGAATCGCCTCGATCGGCGAAGGCGATTTCTATGACTGCACCGGCCTGACCTCCGTCACGGTTCCGGGGAGCATCACGTTCATCGGGAACGAGGCGTTCGATTACTGCGGGAGCCTAGCCGGCGTTTTCTTCCAGGGAAATGCGCCCGCCGCGTTCGGCCAATCCGTATTTGCCAACGCCGCCCCGAGCTTTACGGTTTATTTTCCCGCCAGCGCCGCGGGTTTCAGCACGCCCACCTGGAACGGATATGCCTCGTCGGTCTTCTTGCCTATCCCGACGATGCCACGATTCGGGGGTTCGAATGGTTACCGTAAGTGAAGCGGCAAGATATCGTCGGCCGCGCGATTAAACGGCTCCAAAAATTCCCGCAGCCATTTGCCATCCAATGGAGGACAAGGCGCCTTTGAAGCCGCGCGTGCGCCCATCGCCGCGGTTCAACGCGACGGCCCGCCCTCGTCCGACGCGGCCCGGCGGGTCGCCCATGTTTTCACTCGCCCGGAGCAACGTCGCCTGCTCTTATTTTCATTTTTCTGAATGAAATTCTTCAGCCGCAGCGAGCTCACACCGTCCTGTCAAGCCGAGCTCTCCCACTACGATCAGGTTGTCGCCGCCGCGGTGGGGCCCCGTTACCCCTATCCGCTGCGCATGCGCGACTGGGAGCTCTCCGAGGTGCTCAAGGCCCTGGCGGGTGCCGACCGCGACGCCCGCATTCTCGACACCGGCTCCTTCAACACCTATCTCGGCGTCTATCTGGCCCGAAAGCATCCCCGGGTCACCGTGTCCGATTTGCTGACCTATCGCTGCCGCAAGAGCCTGCTGCGCGCCGTCGGCCTGGCGCCGCGCAAACCGACCGAAGCCTTTTATTTTCGTTGGACGCGCACGGTCAAACGGGCCGGCGTTTCCGTGCGCAACCTCGATCTCACCCAACTCGCCTGCCCGGAGGCCTCGTTTGACTACGTGATCGCCTTATCGGTCGTCGAGCATGTGCCGGCGATCGAACGCGCTTTGGCTGAAATGTTTCGCGTCCTGGCGCCAGGCGGCAAGCTGTTGTTCACGACCGATTGCTCACCGGAGCCGAAACCCTATCAGGCGGGCGTCCGCTATTTCACTCCCGCGGAGTTGGAACAGCTTTTGGCGCCCTATGCCGTCACCTCGGCCCGCAACTCGCCGGATTTTTCGCCGGAAAATTGGTGCTATAATCTCGGCCGGCCCGTCGTCACCGCTTTCGTGGAAATCACCAAGCCCGCTAGATAACATGGGCCGCCGAGCTTGGCGGCCCATGTTATCCAGAACGCCGAACGTCGAACGCTGAACATCCAACGTCGAATGATTGGAACATTTTCGGATTAGATAGACCCAAAGGCCTGCTTACTTTTCCCGTTTCAAACGGACATCAAGAAAGGGTAACGCGTCAGCCGGGTGCCGGCGGCCCGTTCCGCCAGTTGCACAAGCTCGTCGATGAGGACGGTCGGGTCTTCCTCATACCGCAAGCGCAGGAAGTTCTCCCGGACCGCCGCGTAGGCGGAGGGATCGGCCATCCAACGGTCAATGATCACGGAGAAATCGAGGGCGTTCTCAATTTTTTCGGAAGCGCTGCCGTTGCGAAAGAATTTCCAGGTGAGGCTTTCCTGCGGCATAATACCGCCGAAGGCATTGAATAGGATCGGGCAGCGGTAATGCAGAGCCTTGGCGCAGGTGGTGGTGCCCCCGCGGGTCACGACCACGTCGCTGGCCTGCATGAGAATATGGATGATGTTGGAATAGCCTTCGAGATAGAGATTAAACTCGGGGTGAAGCGCTCGCCAGTGAACCAGCTCATTGTAGATCTCGCGGTTGCGTCCGCAAACGACAATGGCCTGGCAGCGGTCGGCGTGGCGCACGAGGGTGGGCAAGAGATCAAGGTGATTATTGGCGCCGTTGCCGCCCGTGGCGAGAAAGACGGTGAAGAGGTCGGGCTGCAGATCGAGTTTCTTCACGCGGAATTCGGCCCGCTCGTCCGCGCCGTCAAGGGTCTCGAGGTAGGCGCAGGGACGCATGAGATGCCCGCGCACCCGGCAATTTTCCGGCGGAACACCTTTTTTCACGGCGTAATCGCGAGCCGTGGCCGTCCGCGAAACATAGAGATCGACCGTCGATTCAATCCAGTTGTTGGAATATCCCCAGCCTCCGGAGAATTCGCCGCAAAAAGTGGCGCAGCGGACGTTCTGAGGGCCGAGAATTTCCCGCGCGAGCTGGAAATAACCGCGATTGAGGCAATCGTGCACGCTGAAAACGAGGTGCGGGCGATAGTCGCGCAGCACTTTTTCGTAATAGGCGCGGCCAAAGCAGACGCGGCGGCGGTTGATCAGGCTGAGCAATTCGATAAACGAATAATAGAGGGTATGCAGGAACGGTGCGTTGCTTTGAATCCAGTTGTAGAAATTCACGCCGACGCGGTTTACGACGGACGATTTCTCCAGCATCT
>JBEKQH010000322.1:0-3238 GCA_049519915.1 Opitutaceae bacterium | reverse complement strand
TGGGCGTGGGCCATCGGATCGAGTACATCATCCATCGGGTGGAGGACGTAACCGATTTTGTCCGGAAAAAACAGACGCCGGCCGGCGGCGACGGCAGCCTGCGCGCCCGCATGGAGCAGATGGAGGCGGAGATTTATCAGAGTTCGCAGGCGCTGCAACTGGCCAACCAACAGCTTCAAGCCAGCAATTCCGAACTCGAGGCCTTCTCCTATTCGGTCTCGCACGATTTGCGCGCGCCGTTGCGCCACATTGACGGGTTTGCCGAACTGCTGCGCAAGCACGCGGAAGCGGCCGTGGGCGACAAGGGCCGGCACTACCTCACGACGATCAGCCAGTCCGCCAAGCGCATGGGCCAGCTCATCGACGAGCTGCTGGTTTTCTCGCGGATGGGCCGGGCGGAGCTGCACCGGGTCGAAATCGACCATGACGCGCTCGTGGCGGACGTCATCCGCGATGGAAGGTTCAAGAACAACCCCGCGATCGACTGGCACATTGCGCCGCTGCCGCGCGTCCTGGCCGATCCCGTCCTTTTGCGCCAAGTGTGGTTCAATCTTATCGACAATGCGGTTAAATACTCCGGCAAGAACCCGTCGCCGCGCATCGAAATCGGCCGTCTGGCCGAAACGGCGACCGGCGAACAGGAATTCTTCGTGCGCGATAACGGCGCCGGTTTCGACATGCAATACGCCGGCAAACTCTTTGGCGTCTTTCAGCGGCTGCACAGCGCGGCTGAATTCGAAGGCACGGGCATCGGCCTGGCCAACGTGAGACGCATCGTGCAGCGGCATGGCGGCCGCACCCGGGCCGAGGGCCGGGTGGGCGAAGGCGCCGTCTTCTATTTCAGCTTGCCGGTTATGAAGCCGGCGACCCCGCCGATCCCTGCCACCCTCAACCCGACCTCGTCATGAACGAACTTCGCACCATCCTCCTCGCCGAGGACAATCCCAATGACGTCGAGCTGACGCTCGCCGCCTTGGCCGAACACAATATTGCCAACCAAGTCTTCGTCGCCTCCGACGGAGAACAGGCCCTCGATTATCTTTGCCAGCGCGGCCCGTTCAAGGAGCGCATGGCGGGCAATCCCGCCGTTGTCTTGCTCGATCTCAAGATGCCGAAAATCGACGGACTCGAAGTCTTGTGCGCGATCAAAAAGGACGACCGGTTGAAAAACATTCCCGTGGTCATGCTCACCTCGTCGCGGGAAGAACAAGACCTTCTCCGCAGCTACCAACTCGGCGTGAACGCCTATGTGGTGAAGCCGGTCGATTTTCAGTCCTTCATGGACGCGGTGAAGCAGATCGGGGCGTTTTGGGCCCTCTACAACGAACCGCCGCCCGGCAGCGTGCAACCCGGGCATTGAGGCAGGAGCCCGTCGGGCTCCCGACAAATGGCTCAGCCATTTTGGTAAAACAGCGTGGAGGCGAAGCCCGACACGCGGCTAATAGAGCGTCGCGGCCACGCCGAGCAAGGCGGAGACGTTGTGCTGCACAAAATCGATCCGGATCCGATTGTCATTTAGGCTTTCGCGGAAACCTCCGGCCGCGCGGGACGGATGGGGAAAGTTCGTTTCGCCCGCCAGGGGAAACTGTTGTTGCAGTTGAAAGCGGGCCGAGGCCTTGAGCGCCCGGGCCAAGTCCGCCGCCCGCGGATCCCCCGCTTCCCGCGCCATTCGGTACGCCGCCAGAAGACCTTCAGCCCGGGATGCGGTGGGCGTGGAGCGGGGAATACCCGGACGAACGCCCCCGGCATATCCGGCCGGGTCCGAATCCGTATATAAATAGGCGGCCATCGTCTCGCCGATCGCGATCGCATGTTCGACGTAGACCGGGTTGCGCCCAATCCCATTCAACACCTCCAGGGCCTGCATCAGCCACGCATCGGGTGGAAGCTCGCGCAGCTTGTCTTGTGAGACGACCAAATAATCCGCGGCGGCTCGGGCCGCCGCCAGCAACCGCGGGTCCTTGGTTAAGGTATAGAGATCGGCCAGCCCCAAGATCGCCTCGCCCGGATAATAAAGCGAATCGTTGGCCACTTCACCGGCCTCGGTCAGATAGTCGCTTTGAAACGACCCGTCCGTGCGCTGCAAGACGACGATCATATTGGCCACCCGGCGAGCCTCGTCGAGGTTCGCGGAGGCCGGGTCGAGTTCCAATTGCTTGACCATTGCGATCAGCGCCAGCCCGTTGGCGCCCAGTTTCACTTTGTGGTCGAAATCCAGGACGTAGACGGCGTCTTTCGCCGGCAGCGGACGGAATTGGGTCCGCAAAAACGCCATGGCTTTTCGCGCCGCCTCCAAATACCGCGGATCCCGGGTCGCTTCATAAAGCTGATACAGGGCATACGCCGCGCCGGCATGGCGGATGATATTGTAACGGGCTTTGATCGCGGCATCCTTGGCCGGATCATAGTAATAAAGGAAGCTCCCGTCGGCCTGCTGCATGCGCAATATATATTCGCCACCGGATTGTGCGGCGGCCAGAAGGCGCGCCCGGTCGAGAGCGCCGGCCGGTCGATGGCAGCCGCACAGCATTGCGATTATTCCGCCGACTAGGATGACGTAGGACAGTCGCTTCATGGGAGCAAGTGGGGCCGCAAGGTCGGAACGATACGAAAACAACGTGGGCGCAAAATGCGAGGCCGGCGGTGCCTTGGCAACCCCCGGCCGTAAAAACGCCGGTCCGGTTTCATGAGCCGGCGCCCGGGCGTGCGTCCTGGGCCCGCAGCCGAGCCAGACCTTCGCGCGCCTTGACCGACCCGGGATCGTAGCGAAGGACATCCTGGTATTGCCCGACCGCCTCCGTCATCCGCCCCATCCTCTCCCAAACCGCCGCCAAGCTGAGGCGGGCATCGAGATAATCGGGCTTCAGCCGTACGGCCTCCTCATAGTGTTGCGCGGCCTCCGCATAACGGCCCAGGTCAAGCAGGGCGTCGCCGAGATTGGATTGGGCCTCGGGAAAATCGTGCTTGTAAACAAGCGCTTGTTCATAAGGCCCGACGGCGTCCGCCGCCCGCCCCAGCAGGACGAGACATGTCCCGGTATTATTGTAGGCCTCGGCAAAATCGGCCTTGAAATGGGTGGCTTCCTGGAAATGCCCCAGCGCCTCCGCCAATCGCCCGTGATGGGCCAAGGTCAGCGCCAGATAGTTTTGCGCGCGTGGATTTCCCGGACGTTTTTCCACGGTGTCGGTCCATATCGCCAGATCGCTGCGGTAATCCTCGTTGCGCCGGGCGGTAAGGC
>JBEKQH010000321.1:0-3246 GCA_049519915.1 Opitutaceae bacterium | reverse complement strand
AAACCAACCTCGTCGCCAACAAGGCCGAGTATCATTCTCAAATCGTCGATGAAAGAATGATCAACGCCTGGGGGATCGCTTTGCGCCCGCCGGGAGCCGGCGGCCATATTTGGATCTCCAACGCCGGGACCGGCACTTCCTCCGAATACATTGGGGATGTGCCCGGTCAGCCGCTCCATCAGGATGGACTAAAGCTGGTCCCATTGGATGAGCCTCGCTTCACCGACCATGGCTACGCCTTCGTGACCGGCCAGGCCTACAATTCCGCCAGCGATATTCCCGGACAGCCCGACGAATTTCACGTCTCCGGCGAAGCCTACAATCGAAAAATATCGCCGCCGGCGCTCATCAAGGGCGGCTATTCCGGCTCCGCTAAATTCGTCTTCGTGACGGAGGACGGCTGCATCAACGCGTGGAGCTCCAGCACCGCGGTCGCGATGAGCGCCGCACCCGTCATCATCGATTATTCGAAAACGGCGTCTCACCTCCCCAACGCGGTCAACTGCGTCTTTACCGGGGTGGCTTTGACCAACCAGGCCTTCCATACGGACGCTTACGCGAAAGCGGGCGGCAATCATCTTTTTGCCGCCGACATCCGCAACGGCACTATTCGGGTCTTCGACGACAAATGGAACGATGTCACCGGCGCGTATCGTTTTCAGACCCCGGCCAGCGTTGGCCCTCTGCATCCTTTCAACATTGTCGACCTGAACGGCCATCTCTTCGTGGCCTATGCGGAGTTCGATCCCGCCAGCGATGAAGGCCAGGAACAATTCATCGGTGCCGGTCTGGGCCAGGTCGTCGAATACAATGAGGACGGCACGCTGGTGAAGGACTTTCACACTCAACACATGCTCAACGCTCCGTGGGGAATGGCGATCGCTCCTTCTTCTTTCGGGACATTTGGCAATGACCTGCTCGTGGCAAACTTCGGCGATGGCACGATCGCCGCCTTCGATCTCACCTCCGGGGATTTTGTCGGTTATCTGCGCGATCCCGACACAAAAATCATTTCTATCGACGGCCTCTGGGGAATCGCGTTCGGCAACGGGTATAGTCTCGGCGACGCCAACGCCCTCTACTTCACGGCCGGGCCGAACGGCGAGGAAGACGGTCTGTTCGGACGCCTGAATGCCCGCCTCGGGCCGGTTCCCAAATCTTGAGGCGGAAGCGGAAAATCGCGATCTAGGGCGGGGTTTCGCCGCTCGCGGCTCGCCTTGCCTTTGTCCGATTTCTTCGCTTTCATCGCCCTACCCCTTTTCGATGAAGCGTTACCCGGTTATTTCTGTCTATTGTGCTATTGTTAAATTACTTAGAATAACTTTTGCCACGCCTCTCGCGAGCCTCTGCTCTCTCTGCTTCCTCGCGGGCTCGCCGGCCCTGGCGGCGGTCCCGACGCTAAAAACGGCCGCGGAGATCATTGCTCTCCCGCCAGAACGAGCAGCGACCCAAATTCCCGTCTTGCTTACCGGAATCGTGACGGCCGCGGAACCCAACTGGAAAGATGGAAAATTTTTCGTTCAAGACGCGACCGGAGGCGTTTTCGTCAATAATCTCAACGGAAAGCAACCAAAGATCGGCGATGTGGTGACAATAACAGGGTCCACCGGTCCAGGGGCCTTTGCGCCGGTGGTGGATAAGGTTTCGCAATGGACCAAGATCGGCACTTCGGCCCTGCCTCCGGCCAAGCAAGTGACCATCGAACAGCTGATGTCGGGCGGAGCCGACAGTCAGCGGGTGGAAATTTCCGGACAAGTGCGGTCGGTTCGCACCGCGAAAACAGGCAAACTTCTCTTCGACGTCATCGTGGGTGGATACCGCTTGAACGTTTTCCCAAAAATTTCTCCGGCCGTCGATCCCCGCTCTTTCATCGCCGCGACGGTCACGGTAAGAGGGACGGCCGCCGCCTCATTAAACGCCATGCGAGGGCGTCTTTCCAACGTCCTTCTTTATGTACCGACTGAAGACGATTTTGTCGTCGAAAAATCCGAAGCCTCCTCGCCGTTTGCCCAGCCCGCTCTTCCGCTGGGGGAAATTGCCCGTTATCGCGCTGGCAGCAGCCTGGGCCAGCGCATTCACGTGAGAGGCCGGGTCACCTGCCAGCGCCTCGGCAAGGATTTTTTTATCCAAGACGGCACCGGCGGACTTCAGGTCCAAAGCAGGCAACCCACTCCTCTTTCTCCCGGCCAGATGGTCGAGACGGCGGGCTTTCTCGAGTTCGTTAACTTCCAACCGGTTTTACAGGACGCCGTCTTCCAAACGACGGCCGACCCGATCGCCCCCGTTCCGGCCAATCGAGTGTTGATGCCGGAACTGTACAACGGGCTCCACCAAGCGGAATTGATTATCCTCAATGGACGGTTGTTGGGGCGAATCGTAAATGGACCGCATCACAGTCCCGGCGGGTTTCCCTTTGTCGACACGATCTGCACGATCCAGAACGGTGATTTTACGTTCATCGCCGAATGCGAGGAGAACCACGAAGATGGGAAAATCAGATCCATCCCCCTGGGCAGCCTGGTCGAACTCACCGGGGTGTCGTCGCTTTCTACGGACGCCGACGGGAGATTGAAATATCTCACGCTATTGTTGCCCGACGCCAACAGCCTCCGCGTGTTAGAGACGCCCAGCTGGTTTACGCCCAGGCGTTTGCTCGTCGGCCTGGCCGGCCTCTGCTTCCTCGTGACAGGAATTACCGTCTGGACGCTGACGATATCGAGGAAGAATGCGGCCTTGAACGACTTGATCCTCGAAAGAGAAAAGGCGCAAAAAGGGCTCCAGGAGGCTCATGATTTGCTCGAGCGTCGGGTCAGAGAACGAACCGAGCAGCTGAAATTCGAAACAACGGCGCGCAAAGAAGCCGAGCTCGAGTTTAGAGCCGTCTTGACCGAAAGGACCCGGTTGGCGCGTGAACTCCATGACACGCTCGAACAGGCCTTGACCGGAATCGCGCTGCAGCTCGATACCGCGGTCAAGCTGTTTCCGCGAAACGCCGAGGAGGCGAACCATCACCTCGAACTGGCTCGAAGCCTGATGAAACAAAGCCAGATCGAACTCAGGCGATCGATTTGGGACCTGCGTTCAAGGGAGCTGGAGCAATTCGACCTCGCCACCGCGTTGGCCCGGGCGGGCCGGCAGATGGCCGACGGCACGAAGATCCTCACCGAAGTGGAAACCAAGGGCCGCGTCCAGGCGTTGCCCGAAATCGTGGAGGAAAATCTTCTCCGCATCGGACAGGAAGCGCTG
>JBEKQH010000320.1:0-3259 GCA_049519915.1 Opitutaceae bacterium | reverse complement strand
CGGTCAGCAGGCCCAGCCCGGCCATGAGGCGCAACGTCGTGGCGAAGCTCGCGGCGGCGGCGGCCACTTGGTAAAGGGCGCTTACCACGTCGAAATCGAGGCTGCGCGGGTAAACCTGCCCGACCGCGGTCAGCGATACCCGGAAACCGAGGTGTTTAAGCACGCGGGCTTCGAGGTCGGTGACCTTGTCGGCGCGGCCGCCGAGAAGCGTGAGCTGGTCGAGTTGGGTGCCGACGGCACCTTTCAAACCGCGCACAGGATAGCGTTCGATCAACTCTTCCAGGCGTTCGAAAGCGATCAGCAGCTCCTGGCCGAACATGGCGAAACGCTTGCCGAGCGTGGTGGGCTGCGCGGGGACGTTGTGGGTGCGTCCCGTGATCATGACATCGCGGTAGGTCTCGGCGTGGCGCGCGAGCGCCAGCAGCGCGGTGACGATCTTGTCCTGCACCATCTTCAACGAACGGAAAATCTGCAGTTGCTCGACGTTCTCGGTCAGGTCGCGGCTGGTCAGGCCCAGATGGATGAATTGGCGGTTGGCCAGGTCGGAGAATTCCTCAATCCGCGATTTTACGTCGTGCAGCGTCAGGCGCTCGCGTTTGGCGATGGAGGCGAGGTTGACCAGCTCTTTGACCCGCTCGTAGTCCTTGATCGCCTCGGCCGGGATGGGCACGCCGAGGTCCTTTTGCGACTTCATCACGGCGATCCAGAAATCGCGCTCGAGCAGCACGCGGCCGGGCGCGGACCAGATGTCTTTCAGCTTGGCCGACGCATAGCGGTCGGCGAGGACGTTCACAATCGGCGCGGTCGACGCGTCGGCGGGCGTATCCGGTGGCGCAGATGGGGCGGCGGGGGCAGGCGGCGGCATTTTCAAGGCGAAGGCTTCAACGCATAACATTTGGCACGAGGTTGACCACTGAAAAGAAGCTGCCTTGGAAAATCCAAAAGTCCAAACCTCCAAACTCCAAATAAACTCAAATCTGCAAGGGACGGGAATCGGCAAGCTTGCGTGCCCGTCGGGCGGTTCTTACGTGGCGCGATTCTTGGCTCCGCTGCCGATGAGCGGGGGCCAGTTACGGTACGAATTCTGATTTCCGAGGTAGGGCGGATTATCCGCCGTCTGTCATTCCGAGAGAAACGAGGAATCTCCAGGCACGTGAGATCCTTCGCTTTCGCCAATGGAGTTGGTGTCTCCATTTGTCATCCAGAGCGCCAGCGAAGGATCTCACAAGATCGGACATATACGTGAGATTCCTCGTTGCACTCGGAATGACAATTTGCGGGGTGAGGGCACCCCGCCCACAACGGGCCCAATCCGAGCGCCCAGTTCATTGGCTTGTTCCAGGCAAGCCGCGCAGCGGCTTGCTGAGGGTCTCTGGATGACAATTCAGAGGCTATCGGCGCGTTAAGGATAACGCGCCCTGATACCTGGAACGTTCAATGGCCGGTTGAGGCTTCGGAATGACATAGAACTATCCATGCCTGAATTTTGTGATTGGGCCGTTTAGAGTTTGGGATTTCTCACGTCAGGCACCGCACCGCCATCGCGTGAAGGACGTCTTCTTGTTCGTCGGGCCGGCGGACAATCTCCTCGAAGGCGGAGATGAGCTCGTGCTGGTTGTCGATGAGGCGGCGAAGCAAGGGCAGCTTGCCGCCGGCGAGCTTGCCGAGATACCAGGGGTTTTGGGTGAAAATGTTGTAAGAACTTTTTTCACCAGCGGCTTCGCCGAATTTTGCAGCGTGCGCGCCGGCCGCGGCCGGAAGGCCGTCCACCCCGCGCGGGCCGAGACGGACCTCGCCGGCGTCGAGGAGCGCGCGGAGCTGAAGGAGAATGCGGTTGCGGTTTTGCAGGGCGCTGATGACCGGGCGGGCATCCCCGCCGGCGAAGAAATGGCGGTGCAGCGCGGCCAGCGTCCATTTGAGATCGCCGCTGAAAAAAGCCTCGGCGGACTCGAAAAAATCGCCCTCCGCGGTATTGGGCGTGAGTTCGGCGACCTGGCTTTCCGTGATGGTTGAGCCGCCTTTCCCCGGCGGGGTCGAGGGATCGCCCGCCTTCGCCGAGGCTTCGGCGGGCAAGCCCGCATGGGTCGCGAGTTTGCGCACCTCCTCGACGAGCAGGCGGGTGTTGGCGCCGACTTTGGCCAGGAGCAATTCGACCGCGCCGGGAGCGAAGGTCGCGCCGAGCGATCGCGCCTCGGCCAGTACGAGGCCCGCCAGCGCCTCGCCGCCGGCGTCACTGTCGCTGCCGATGAGCGTGAAGTCGGCGTTTTTTTCGCACCATTTGAGAAATGCCCGGCGACGGTCCACCGGCGCGGCAGTGATGAGTACAGCGGCTTCGGCCGGGTTCACCGCGGCCAGGAGCTGCTGCAAATCCTCGACCTGTTTCAGCGTGCCCTCGGCCCGGCCGGTGACATTGTCGCCGAGAAAGCTCACGTCCTTCAGCCAGACGACGCGGCTGCCGCCAAACATCGGCACGGTCTGCACGGCTTCGCGGAACCGGTTGAGGGCGGACTCGACTTCGCCGACGTTGGCGGCGAAGCCGCTGATGATCTCGCGCGAGAATTCGTCGGCGCCCACCCCTGCCGCAAGCGCGTCGAAGCGCTGCTGGCCGGCGCGTTGGACGAGAAACTCGTCGGCGCCGCCAATGAAGGCGAAGGGTTTGGGCGAAACCATGGGGCAACTCTGGCCGGGCGTTGGGCGGAACGGAACGAAAAAAATCGCCAAGGCCGCGGCGAGGCTGCGAGAGTGGGGTGTTTTTCATGCAGATATTTGCCCAACCCCAGCCGAAGACGCACGCGGCGCTTTGGCGCCGCGACCTGTTGCTGCTGACTTTGTTCATCGGCGCGTTGTTCGCTTTCGGGCTGGGCAACTATCCGCTGCAGAATCCCGACGAGGGGCGTTACGCCGAAATCCCCCGCGAGATGGTGGCGACGGGCAATTTCGTGACCCCGCGGTTGAACGGCGTGAAGTATTTCGAAAAGCCGCCGTTATTTTACTGGTGCGTGGCCGCGTCCGTGCGGCTGTTCGGCAGCGAGGAATGGACCTTGCGCGTGTGGCCGGCGGCCTTCGCGCTCGCCGGCGTGCTGATGACCTATGCCGCCGGACAAGCGCTCTACGGGCGCACGGTGGGCCTCGCGGGGGCGGTGGTACTGGCGACGTCGCTGCTTTATTTCGGCCTGGCCCATGTGTTGATCATCGACATGGCGGTCTCGGTGCTGATCGCCGGCACGCTGTGGGCGTTTATCGTGGGCGTGCAGGCCGA
>JBEKQH010000319.1:0-3265 GCA_049519915.1 Opitutaceae bacterium | reverse complement strand
ACTTGAACGCTGCCCACCTGAGCTTTCGGCCGATTTGGTGGACCGCGGCTTCGTTATGGCCGGCGGCGGCTCGCTGATCCGCGGCATCGACCGGCTGCTCAGCGAAAAGACCGGCCTGCCCGTCATCGTGGCCGAAGATCCGCTCTCCGCGGTGGCCAACGGCACCGGCGCCGTGCTCAACGACCTGAAGTGGCTCACGTCGAATCTGTAGGCGCGGTAGGCCGGGCCGATTCGTTCAAGCCAGCGAGGCGCCCACGCTGGATCGCCTTGGGTCCATTCGTCCTTCTCTTTCTCGCAATCGCTCTCGAACCGATAGCCCGTTTTCGGTTAAGAGGGAAGCCAGGAAGCCCGGAAAACTATTCCGGGTTTCCTGGCTTCCCTCTTCTCTTGGCTGGGAGCATGAGAGAGATTCGGAGCCGCCTTGTCCTCGAAGCCCAAGACTTATCGCTACCCTGGCGGCCAAACATTTTCCGTGCCTTCCGGGCCGCTCCTCGCCTACCCTGAGGCTCACGCCGTGTTGCCTACCCGTTTCGACCAAGTCAGACCCTTTCTCACGCTCGGCCTCGTGCTACTCGCGTGGCTCGTGTTGCCAGTCGCGGTCAGAAGCCTCTTGCGCGTCAGTTTCTTCGAAATGCAGGCGCCGCTCGATACCGCGGTCTCCTACACGCGGGACCTGCAGGACTTCTGGTCGATCCGCAATCATTCCAAGAACGAGCTGATCGAAGCGGGACGCGACCTCGCCCGCCTCAACGCCTCCTACGAACTTAAGGTCCAGGAAAACATCGCGTTGCACGACGACATCGCACGTCTGGAAGGCCTGCTGCGGTTGCCGCCTTTTGAAAATTACCGCGCCGAGCCGGCGCGCGTTGTCCTGCGGGATTTTTCCAGCTGGTGGCAGCGCCTTATCATCCGCAAGGGCCGCAACTTCGGCCTGACGGTCGGCGCACCCGTGATTTTTACGGGCGGCGTGGTGGGCCGGGTGTCCGAGGTCCGGGCCTACACCGCCGTCGTCGACCTGATCAGCAACCCGGAAGTGCGACTTGCGGGCAGCCTGGAGGGCGACAACCGCCCAATCAGTTACCAGGGCGCCCTCGATACGTCTTTTGGGCCGGCCCGCGGCGCGGTTGAATTTGTGCCGCTCGACGTCTTTGCCTCGCCCGACCGCCCAAAAATGCTGGTCACGTCCGGTCTCGGCGGCGTCTTTCCGCCCGGTCTCATCATCGGCCGGTTGACAAAAGTCAATGCGAGCGCCGACGGGTTGTTCAAGACCGGCGAAGTTCAGCTCGACGCGCGCCTAGCCGAGCTGACCGAAGTGACCGTGCTTGTGCCGCTTGACCCGCAGGAAAAACCGGCACCCTGATTCGATCTCAGATTTCAGATCTCACCTCTCCATTCCTCCCGTGCCCCGTCTGTTTCCCGCCCTGCTCCCGCCCCTCTTGCTCACCTTGCTCGTGGCCCAGCTCAACCACCTGCTGGCGCCGTGGCATGTCTCGCTGTTCGTCAGCGGGCTGTTCGTGGCTTTCGCGGCGTTGCGGCTTGATTTCGATACCGGTATTTCCACGGTCTTTCTCGCCGGTTTGTTCTGCGACGCCACCGCCCCGGTGCGGTTCGGCACCCAGGCTTTTCTTTTTGCCACGGCCTACACGCTGATTTTCTGCCTGCGGGGCCGCCTCCCGCGTGAAGAACTGTCGGTCAATCTGGTCTTTGCGCTGCTGGCCAATCTCGCGATCTTTTTCGCGCTTTCTCTCCTGCTCGTGGTCCGGCTGCGCCGGCTGGAGGGCGTCTGGCCTCACCTGCTGCTCGATCTGTTGTGCTCACAAGTCTTTATGGCCCTGATTGCGCCGTGGTTTTTGGCGTTGCAGATGCGCACCTTCGCCTTGGCCGGATTTGAACTTCGCGACACTTCGCGACGTCTTACCTAGACGCCCGCCCACCGCCATGTCCAACCGCACGACCGAAAATACCGGCGCCTTTGTCGTTGAGACGCATAAGAGTTATCAGCCGCGCATCCTGTTTTTTTATTTCGTCATCCTCGGCCTGCTGCTGGTGCTGGCCAGCGGTCTCGCCTGGCAGCAGCTCCTGCGCGCCGACGTCTATCACGAGCGCGAACGCGAGCAAAACGAACGCCGTATCCTTGTGCCCGGACCGCGCGGGAACATCTACGACCGCGAGGGCCGTCTCCTGGTCGGCAACCGCCCGCGCTTCGCCGTCGTGGTTTACCTCGACGAATTGCGCCGGGAATTCCGCCGCGAATACATTCGCGTGCGCAAAAATTACCGCGAACTCGGCGACAAGGACATTCCCACCTCCGGCCAGCTCGAACAGATCGCCCGCGTCTCGGTCGTCCAATCCTATCTCGACCAGGTCAACCGGATTCTCGGCCGCGATACGAAGGTGGATTCGCGCGACCTCATGCACCATCTCGCCGACGCGCCGTTGCTGCCCTACGTGCTGATCGACGATCTCAAGCCCGAAGAATACGGGCGCCTGATCGAGCAACTGCCCGTCGAGTCGCCCCTGCAGCTCTACACTTCGAATACGCGCTATTATCCCTACCACTCGTCCGCCGCGCACACCCTGGGCTTCGTCAGCATCAACGACGACACCGACCTGGGCGATTTTCCCGGTGAAGAATTAAAAACCTTCACGATGAAAGGCACCATTGGCCGCGACGGCCTTGAAGCTCGCTTCGACGACCTGCTCCAAGGCGAAACCGGCGGTTCCATTTGGCGGGTCGATTACGCCGGTTTCAAAGTCGATCCCCCCATCCAGCGGCGCCTGCCTATCCAAGGCCACAATCTCAACTCCAGCATCGATATCGACCTCCAACTCGCCGCCGAACAGGCCATCGGCGACTACACCGGCGCCGCCGCCGCCGTCGATGTGAACACGGGCGAGGTGCTCGTTCTCGCCAGCAAACCCGACTACGATCTCAACGACTTTGCCCCGCGTCTCAGTTCCGCCGCCGCCAAGGACATCCACGACAAAGGCGCCTGGCTCAACCGCGCCCTCGACGGCGTCTATCCGCCCGGCTCCACCTTCAAGCTCATCACCGCCATCGCCGGGCTGCGCAACGGCTGGATCACGCCCGAGAGCACCGCCAACTGCACCGGATCCATGCGCATCGGCGGCCATACCTTCACCTGCGACAACGGCGAGGGCCACCACGGGGTCATCGACTTGCGCGAGGCCATTGCGCAAAGCTGCGACATCTATTTTTACACCTACGGCATCCAGACCGGCGCCGACCTCATCGCGGCGGAGG
>JBEKQH010000318.1:0-3274 GCA_049519915.1 Opitutaceae bacterium | reverse complement strand
GAAACCTGTCACTTGAGACTTGGAATTTGGACAATGACCAAATGACTTTTTCCCGCCCCGACGCCGACCTCTACGCGCCCGACGGCTCCGCGCCGGCCGAAGCCCTGGCGCGTGTCACCCATCTGTGCGTGGCCGCGCACCAGGATGACATCGAGATCATGGCGTATGCGGGCATTGCCGAATGCTATGGGCAATCGGGCAAATCTTTCGGCGGTGTGGTCGTGACCGACGGCGCAGGCAGCCCGCGCACAGGGGCCTACGAAAAACGTTCCGATCTGCAAATGCGTGCCGTGCGGCGCGACGAGCAACGCCGGGCCGCCGCGATGGGCCGCTACGCCGTTCAAATCCAACTGGCCCATCCCAGCGCCGCCGTGAAAACGGCCGCCGCGGACGTGCGCGGGGATTTGGGAAAAATCTTTTCCGCCTGCGCGCCGCAGGTCGTATATCTGCACAATCCCGCCGACAAACATGACACGCACGTGGCGGTGCTGCTGCGCTGCATCGAGGCCCTGCGCGCTTTGCCCTCCGCGCAACGTCCACCGCGTGTGTTGGGTTGCGAGGTGTGGCGGGATCTCGACTGGTTGGTCGATGGCGACAAAGTGGCGCTCGATGCGGGCCGGGAAGCCGGGCTCGCCGCCGATCTGCTCAAGGTTTTTGACAGCCAGATCGCCGGAGGGAAGCGTTATGACCTCGCCACGCTCGGCCGCCGCGCCGCCCATGCCACTTTTTATACGGCGCATTCTACGGACAAGCTCACCGGCATCACCTGGGCGATGGATCTGACGCCCCTGGTGCAGGACGAGAAGCTCGATGTGACCGCGTTCACGCTGGCGCACATCGATCGCCTGCGGGCCGACGTCGCCGCGCGCCTCGGGCGCCTGGCTTGATCTATTCGAACCGTGAATGCCCCTCCTTCGCCATAGGCTATGGCGGGCAGGCGCGAATAGACACCAAGGCAGACAGAACCATCGGAATCGACCACGGATTACACGGATAGTCACGGATACGGATGGATTAAAGCCGGAACCCAAAAACGGAGCAGAGGCAGATTTTTTACACGAAGATCGCCCTCCTTCGCCCCCTTCGCTGGGCTCAGGGCTTCGAAGGGCAGGCAAAGCCCGACACGCTGCTAGAGCGGTTTAAGCAATACTGTAGCCGTTTTCAACGCCCTATGTCATTCTGAGCATAGCGAAGAATCCAGCGGGATTACGCTGCGAGTGTTGGCGTTGTCCAAGTGGATTCTTCACTTCGTTCAGAATGACAAACCAAAGGGCATTTCGGCTACAGTTTTATTTAAAATGCTCTAGTCGCTTCGCGCCCTTCGCGCCCTTGGTGTAAAAGGGATTGGGATGGATCGATGTTTTGAATCCAAATGCGTGTTCATCTGCGGTTAAAGGTCTTTGGGACATCTCAAATCTCAAATTCACGGAACGTGCCGGCGCCACTCGCCATTCGGATTTCGGCATGGGTGCTGTTTCAGGTTTTTTGGCGTTTGGCACCTTGGCGTTTGGGATTTGCGCCGCCGGCGCCTTGTTACCTGATACTTGATCCTTCACCCCATCTGGCCTAAAGCGATGTTCTTCCTTGATTTACGCGGCTGGTGGGGCCAGGATGGCCACGGCTGCCAGGTGAATTGCGTCACAGGTGAAATCATGTATCATTGATCGTTTTGTCCATGAATACGGTTGGCACACAGTTGCTCATCATCGCTCTTTTGCTGCTGGTCAATGGTGTGTTTGCCATGGCCGAAATCGCGGTGGTTTCATCGCGGAAGGCGCGGCTGAAAAAGTTGGCCGATGACGGTAGCGCGCGGGCGCACTTGGCTCTGGCTTTGGCCGAGTCGCCCACCCGGTTCCTGTCGCTTGTCCAGGTTGGCATGACACTTTGCAGCATCGTGGCCGGCGCGGTGGGTGGAGCGAGTTTCTCCGACCGGTTTGCGGCTTGGCTTATTCACCGGTTTTCGACGCTAACACCTTACGCCGGGCATATTACAGCGTTTGTGCTGGTCGCGGGTGGGATCACTTTTGTCACGCTTCTGTTTGGCGAGCTTGTGCCGAAACGCATCGCTTTGGGGAATCCGGAACGGGTCGCGATGGCGGTCGCCGGGCCGATGCAAGCACTGGCTTGGCTGGCACGTCCGGTTGTCTGGGTGCTGATGACCATGACGGATGCGGTGGTGAAGGCTTTGGGCATCGCGCACCGCAAGGAAGCGCCGATCACCGACGAGGAATTGAGCATCCTGATCGAACAAGGCTTGCACGCGGGCACTTTCAACAAGGCCGAAAAAGATATGGTCGAGGGCGTGCTTGGGCTCGACGAACTGCCGGTGACCGCGCTGATGACGCCGCGGCCGAAAATCGTTTTTCTTAATCTCGACGATCCCGATGAAACCAACTGGCGCAAGATCGTGGCCAGCGGTCATTCGCATTTCCCCGTTTTCCAGGGCAACCGCGACCAAGTTGTCGGGATGGCCGCAGTCAAGGCGCTCTGGGCGCATTCGGCAATCGGCCTGCAGACAAACTTGAAGAACTTACTCGTGCCGGCGCTTATCGTGCCCGAAACCCTGCAGACGATGCAGTTGCTCGAACAGTTCAAGAAGACGGGCAAGCATGTCGCCTTGGTCGCGGATGAATTCGGCAGCATCCAGGGATTGGTGACCCTGATCGACGTGCTGGAGGCCATTGTCGGCGATCTTCCCGCAATGGGCCGGCGCAGCCAGCCTGAGGCGCGCCAGCGCGAGGACGGCTCCTGGCTGCTCGACGCCACGCTTTCGACCGGCGAATTAAAGTCCCTGCTCGCTCTCGCCGCGCTGCCGGGCGAAGAGGAGGCGGATTACCAGACACTGGCCGGCTTCGTCGTCACGCAATTTGGCCGCATCCCGGCGGCGGGAGACCATTTTGACTGGGCGGGCTGGCGTTTTGAGGTGACCGACATGGACCGCCATCGCGTGGACAAGGTGGTCATCACTCGCGTGCCCTCCCAGGCGGAAGTCCAAAAGGCCGCCAGCTGAAGGCCTTGAACATCCAACATCGAACACCCAACGCCCAACATCCAACTCCGGAGGTTGAGGTTGGCCCTTTCGCGCGGTAGCGCGGGTGGAGCGCGGCGTCCCCGACGCGCTGAAAGGCTTCAAATTAACGCGTCGGGACGCCGCGTTCCACCACCTTATCGCAACTTCAGCGTTCAGCGTTAGGCCGCTCGTCTCCTACTTGGATGTTGAACGTTGGGTGTTCGATGTCGGATGTTCAAAGAGAATGTTCGGCACCGGTTTTTG
>JBEKQH010000317.1:0-3290 GCA_049519915.1 Opitutaceae bacterium | reverse complement strand
CCTTGGGAGGATTAGTAATCCGCCTCAGGGCAAAGCAGGTTATGAGAATGGGGTTTCGATTGTCTCCCAGTCCGGTTGCGCGCACCGTCTGCGTCCTTCTTAGTGCGGCGATTTTTGGTGAAGGCGTAGTCGTGCTGCGCGCGCAGGATACCGCGGGCACCGGCGGAGGCAACACCACTATCCGCTCCGAGACGCGACTGGTGCTGGTGGACGCCGTGGCGTTCGACAAGAAAAACAGCTTCGCAAGAGACTTGACGGAGAAGGATTTCAGAATCTGGGAAGACGGCAAAGAGCAGAAGATCACCAGCTTCTCGCTCGAAAGCGCGGGGCTGTCGCCGGAACGTTCCAATAAACATTACATCGCGCTGTTCTACGATTCGTACACGGTAACGCCGGCCAGCCAGCAAAGAGTGCGGCAGGAGACGATCCGGTTTGTGGATGGCTTCGCCAGTCCGGATCGCTACATGGCGGTGATCAATTACTTCGGCGCGGGACTACAGCTCACGCAGAATTTTACGGCGGATGCGGCGCGGTTGAAAGCGGTGCTGAGCACGATACAGGGTTCCACGATCGGCGCAACCAGCAGCGGCACCGGCAGGGTGGCTGCGGCGAGCGACACCCTCACCCGCACCAATTTTCTGGCCTCGATCGGCAGCGCCGCGAAGTCGCTGGCCGCGATCCGCGGCCGAAAGGCGCTGATCCTGTTCAGCGCCGGCTTCGACTTGACCACCGATATTTCCGATGAATTGGCGAAGACGATCGACGCCTGTAATAGAGCCAATGTCGGCGTCTATTCAGTCCCCGTTGGTTCAGGCAGCGGACCGAGCGCCACCGCTTCCGGCGGTCAAACGACCACACAACGCGGCGGCCGAGGCGGCGCCAATGCCGCACCCGCGGGTGATGAGGCTGCCTCCAATGAGAACGTACTGCGGTCGCTCTCCGACGGCACGGGCGGCATTTGGATGCCTCCGGTTACCAACGACCTGGCGAGTGCATTGGGCAACATCGCTCAGGAACAGGACCAATACTATCTGCTCGGCTACACGCCGGCGGTGGAGTCGGACGAAGGAACCTGCCACAAGCTCCGGGTCAAGGTGGATAAAAGCGGCCTCGACGTGCGCGCCCGCGCGAGCTACTGTACGTCGAAGGCGGCGGACGCGCTTTCGGCGACTCCGGCGGCCAAAGCTCTGGAGGCGCGCGCGGCGGGTACCGCGGCTGGTAACATCGCGGCGAAAATGCAGTTGCCCTGGTTCTACGCAAGGCCAAACGTGGCGCGAGTCGATATCGCGATGGACATCGATACATCGGCGACCAAGTTCCGGAAAGAAAAAGGCCGGTTGCATGGCGAAATCGATCTGCTTGGCATCGCTTATAAGCGGGACGGGTCGGCGGCGGCGCGCGTCAGCGACGCGGTGATGTTGGATTTCGAGACTCAGCAGCAGGCCGATTCTTTCGTGAAAATGCCGTATCACTACGCCGGCCGGTTTGAGATCGCACCGGGCGACTACACCTTCCGCATGGCATTCAGTTCGGGTGATAAGGAATTCGGCAAGGTCGAGATGCCGCTCAATATCGGCGCGTGGAACGGGCAGGTGCTGTCGGTCAGCGGACTCGCACTGAGCCGCGACGCCCACCCGATGACCGATGGTCTCCTGGTGGCCGGGCTGGACAATTCGCTGCTCGAAGGCCCCCGCCCTCTTGTGGCGCAGGGAGTGGAGGTCTTGCCAACGGGCACGAACCAATTCCGGTCGGGCGAACGAGGTTTGTTTTATTTTGAAGTGTATGAACCGCAGCTTGGCCGATTGCCCGCAACGAAGCCGCAGACGCTGCCGAATGTCGCCCTGCGGATTCGCGTTCTTAACCGGGCGACGGGCCAACAGAAGAACGATTCCGGGCCGATGAGCGCCGGCAGTCACATGCTGCCGGGCGATCCCGTGATCCCGATTGCGCTGGGGCTGCCGCTCGCCGACTTGTCGGCCGGTTCGTACAGGCTGGAGGTGAGCGTAATGGATGACAAGGGGCAGGACGCCGTGGTAAGGACGGTGGATTTCGATATGAAATGACGGGCTGATCTACTTGTTTTCCCGGAGAAATAAAATGAAAAGAAAAGTTATGCCAGTGAACGCGGCGGCGAGGCCCTTCGCTCTCACCGCTTTCGCCGTATTGTTCTCCGCCGTGCCGGCCTTTTCGCAGGCGTTTGTGCAGGGGACGGTCAGGGACTTCGACGGAAAATTTGTCGTGGGAGCTGTGGTTGCCCTCGACGGCATCGACTCGAAGAGCCACACCGAAACAAAGACCGACAAGAAGGGGCACTACATCACCTCTGTGAGGCCAGCCGCCTACAGCATCAGCGTTACTGTCGATGGGAAGCTTCGCTACGGCACCTGGGTGAGCACGCCCGACGCTTCGACAGCCGACGTCCTCGCGGACTCTGAGCCTGTGAATGGTAAGCTCCACGACTCGGCCATCCCATATCTGGCGTCGGCCACCACCAGCGATCCGCTGGATCTGAAGCTCATACCGCCGGGTCAAGGCCCGGAAATGGTCGTCGGCGTTGTACCCCCCGGTGGCGGGCGTGCCGCCGCGCCGAGTAAGGCGGATAACAAGGTAAGCAAAGAGCGCGAGGCCCAGCTGGCCGCGAAAAAAGAGCTCAACGATTCCTTTGCGGCGGGAAAGGCCGCGCTCGAAAACAAGCAGTGGGATGAGGCCATTACCCGGCTGATGAAGGCGTCCGAGCTTGGACCGGACCAGCCAGCCGTCTGGGCGGGCCTTGCCCAAGCCTACGCGGGAAGCGCCAAGGCGACAAAAGGCGCCGACGCCGCGCCGATTTACGACAAATCCTTCGCCGCATTTGACAAGGTGCTTGCGATCACGCCGAATGACGCCGCGTCCTACGACAACTATGCGCTCGCGCTTGCGGCGGACAACAGACTGGATGATGCGAAGGTGAAGATGGCGAAGGCCATCGAGTCGAATCCGTCGGGCGCCGGAGAATATCACTACAATCTCGGCGCGCTCCTGATGAACCGCAATCAGACCGATGGCGCACTGGATGAATTCAAAAAAGCGATCGACGCCGATCCGAACTACGCCGACGCGTATTTTTACTATGGCTCTACGCTGGTCGGCAAGGCCACGACGGATCCGTCAACGGGCAAAATGATTGCGCCGCCAGGCACGGTGGAAGCGCTCCAGAAGTATGTGCAGTTGAAGCCGGATGGCGGCAATGCGGAATCGGCGAAGGCGCTGATTGCGGCGCTGGGCGGTAGTGTACAGACCAAATACTCGGA
>JBEKQH010000316.1:0-3307 GCA_049519915.1 Opitutaceae bacterium | reverse complement strand
CAGGCCGAATTCCCGGCCAGCGATCCGAATGTGACCGGCGTTGGAGGAACCAGTCTTTACGTGAATTCGAGCACGGGCAATGTCACCAGTGAAACCGCTTGGTCCGACAGCGGCGGCGGCATCAGCATTTATTTCAGCCGCCCAAGCTGGCAAACGGGCCTGGGCGTGCCTAGCGGCAGCCAGCGACTGGCGCCCGATGTCGCCAGTGTCGCCGATCCGAATACCGGCGGATTTTTGATTTTGAACGGCGCCGAATACGTCGTCGGAGGCACCAGTTGGAGCGCCCCGACCTGGGCCGGGTTTGGCGCCTTGCTCAATCAAGCCCGCGCCAACGGCGGGCGATCATCCCTTGGTTTGCTGGGCCCGAAAATTTATCCGCTTCTGGGTGGCGCCGACTTTCGCGATATCACCAGCGGCAGCAACGGACCGGGCGGGGTCTACAACGCGGGAGTCGGCTACGACCTGTGCACCGGAATCGGGGTGCCGGACATGGCCAATCTCTTGCCGGCGCTCGCCCCTCCGCCGACGGTTCCGGTGATGCCATCCTGGGCGCGCGTCCTGGCGGCCTGGCTCATTTTTTTCACCCTGGCGCAATTTTTGATTCCGCTCCGACAAACTGAACGGCCGGACCCGTCCAAAAATTAGCTTAGCCACAAAGGATCACAAGGAGCTCAAAGAAGATATTTTTCGGCCTGTCCCCAAGAGAATGCATGGAGAAACGCGCTTTTTACGGGAAGACCGCAAAGAGCACAAAGGAGAGATTCTTTGTTAGGCGGCCAATTAACTGATGGCCGTTACAATTCGAATGCAGGATTTCGGGGTAGGGCGGATTATCCGCCGTCTGTCATTCCGAGGGAAACGAGGAATTTCGGGTCAGGTGAGATCCTTCGCTTTCGCTTCTAGGAAACAGCCTCTGTTCTTTCCCGTCGGGGGCAAAACGGAGTTTTGCGTTGGGAGCTGCCAATGAACTTGGTGTCTCCATTTGTCATCCAGAGCGCCAGCGAAGGATCTCACAAGATCGGACATATACGTGAGATTCCTCGTTGCACTCGGAATGACAATTTGCGCGGTGAGGGCACCCCGCCCACAACGGGACCAATCCGAGCGCCCAGTTCATTGGCTTGTTCCAGGCAACCCCGACAAGTCGGGGGCTTGCTTAGGGTCTCTGGATGACAATTTTGCGAAGCGAGGGCACCCCGCCCACAGCGAGTCCAATCCTGGCCAGGCCTTCGCGCCCTTTGCGATCTTCGCGTGAAAAATATTCCGTTCGGACGGCCATCTAAGAGCGTGTGGGCCTCTGTGTTCTCCGTGCCCTCCGTGTTCAATCCTGAAAAGTGTTATCCTACGGTAGGCCTTAAATATTAAATTCTTGCGGGTATGGGCCCGCTGACCCTACGCCAAGCTCAAAGGCGGAGGCGCGAGACGGCCGATGCCGGTTTGGGTGGAACGACGGGATCGACCGGCGCGGCCACGCCTTCGCTTTCGATATTCAGGTCGTAGTACTCTTTGTACGACTTATCGTAATATTCTCCGTAGTAATCCCCGGCCAGGTTCGTATCGATGTCGTTCAGCACGGCGCCAAACACGGCGACATTAGCGGACAAAAGGCGGCGCACGCTGCGTTGCGCCGCGCCGCGCCTCACCCGATTGAAACGGATGGCGAAGATCGCCCCGTCCATCAGGGGCAGGATGTTGAGCGCATCGCTGACCGCGCCCAAGGGCGGCGTGTCGAACACCACGCGGTTGTAACGCTTGCCAAGTTCGGTCACGAGCGACTCAAATTCCTTGCTATTGAGCAATTGGGCGGGAATTTTGGCCCGCCCACCGGTGGTGATGACATCGAGATTGGGATGGACATTTTTGACGATAATCTCGTCCAGCGACGCAGCCTGGGTGCAGTAGCTGATCACGCCCTTGCTCGCTTGAAGCCGGAACGAGTTTTGAATATTCGGCTTCCGCAGATCGCAATCGACGACTACGGTATGCTGGCCTTGGGCGGCAAAGGCCAACGCGAGGTTGGTGGTGACAAACGATTTGCCTTCTCCCGGCATCGTGCTGGTGACCAGCAGAAGTTTTGCGTCCCGGCTTTCGTCTTTGAGGCGGAGCGTCGAATGCAGCGACATGAAAGCCTCGACGATCGTGCGGTCGGCACTGTTCGAAACGATTTGAGCTTTGTCCGGCTGTTCCATCCGGCTGATCCGTGGAATGACCCCCAGCAAAGGAAGACCCACCAGCGTTTCCACATCGAAAGCGCTTTTTACCCGGTCATCAATCATGGCCAGCAAATAGGCGAAGCCAAAACCAAGGCAGATTCCTGCAAGGACACCAAAAACCATATTGGTCAATATGTTAGGTGAAAAAGGACTCGAAGGTTCGATAGCCGGATCAATAATCCGGGCGCTTTGAGTTTCGATCGTGCTGCTCACGGCAGTCTCGCGCATCCGTTCCATCATGGATTCCAACAGCTGGTTGTTGACGTGAAAATCACGGCTAAGGTTGTCGTATTCGACCGAATAACGATCCAGATCGAGCGACTTGGCCTCTTGGTCCGCCAAGGCCTTGTGTGCGTCTTCGTCGGTCTTGAGGGAATTGTCGTAATTGGCTTTGACGGTCGTGGCGGCGGCATCGACGGCCAGCTTTAGCTCGTGTTCGGTCTGTTCCAGCGTATTGACCGCCTGGACCATGGCCGGATATTTCGCCTTATAACGCTCGCTCATCTCCGCCACCGTTGTCTTTTGCGTCGTGATCAACGACATGAGCTGGCTGACCTGCGGTTGCGAAGAAATGAACGGGAGTTCGGTGAGATCTTTTCCCGCTTTTTCCCATTCCTGAACCTGCATCCAGAGAATCTCGGCTTGTTTAAGGTTGGCATTCGTCTGGGTCGCCATCTGATTCAAAGCCTTCAGCTTGTCGGTCACGATATCCTTGTTCTGCTCCAGGGAGATGAGGTTGTTGCTTTGGCGGAAGGCCTGCATCGCATTCGCGATCTCGTCGACCCGCTTGCGCTGCTGATCAGCCCGGTCCTTCAATTCTTCCACCGCTTTCAGCGATTCATCGACCCGCAGCCTGGAATTGTACGCGAGGTATTCTTCAGCGAACAGATTCGCGACTCGCGCCGCTATTTTTGGGTCGGGATGCCGGAACTGGATGGCAAGCACCAGGGTGAGCCGCTGCGGCGTGATTAGCCGGTTCTTAAAAAGGATATTGTTCGGATTGGGAGGCGTCCCGGATTTGCTTTTATAAGGAGCGATCAATTGCTGGACCTCATCGCTGGAAAGCCGGGCGGCCACGTTTTGCACCATCGTCA
>JBEKQH010000315.1:0-3321 GCA_049519915.1 Opitutaceae bacterium | reverse complement strand
CGCCCCCCACCCTTTTTAATGTTTCTTTACGCATGTCGCCCCTCGCCGAAATCGCCCGCCGCCGCACCTTCGCCATCATCTCGCACCCCGATGCGGGCAAGACCACGCTCACGGAGAAATTCCTGCTTTACGGCAACGCCGTGCACCTCGCCGGGGCGGTCAAGGACCGGAAAAACCAGCGGGCCACCCGCTCCGACTGGATGGAACTCGAGCGCCAGCGCGGCATCTCGGTCAGCTCCACCGTGCTCCAGTTCGATTATACCGGGTACGCGGTCAACCTGCTCGACACGCCCGGCCACAAAGACTTTTCCGAGGACACCTACCGCGTTCTCACCGCGGTGGACGCCGTGCTCATGGTCATCGACGCGGCCAAGGGCATCGAGGCGCAGACCCGGAAGCTCTTCGAAGTCTGCCGCCGCCGCGGCGTGCCGATTTTCACTTTCATGAACAAATGCGACCGGCCGACGTTGAATCCGATCGCGCTGCTCGACGAACTCGAATCCGTGTTGGGCCTGCAGTCGTCGCCAGTGGTCTGGCCGCTCGGCAACGGCCCGGGATTCCGCGGCGTCTTCGATCGACGCACGCGCCAGGTGCACCTTTTCGAACGCGTGCCCGGCGGCGCCTATCAGGCGCCCGTGCAAGTCACCACGCTCGATAATCCGGTCGTGCGGGAGAAACTCGACGACGCCACCTTTGCCGAGGTCACCGAACAACTCGCGATGCTGGACGGCGCCGGCCATCCGTTCGACCCCGCCGCGGTCCATGCGGGCCGCCAGACCCCGGTGTATTTCGGGTCCGCCGTGAACAACTTCGGGGTGCAGCTCATGCTCGACGGTTTTTTGCGCGATTCCGTGGCGCCCCAGGCCCGGAAGAATGCAAAGTTACAGGTAACAGGCATCAAGTTCCAAGATAACAACCGCCGAGCCGCGGGTGCGAAGTCACAAGCAACAAGTGACAAGTTCCAAGAGGCCAGCAGCGGCGGAGACGAGGACACTCCTGATACGTCCAACCTGTCACCTGATACCTCTGCTCCGTCACCTGATACTTCTTCGCCATCGCCACTCGGACCGAGCGTCGTTCCCGTGGATTGGGCGAAGTTTTCCGGCTTCATTTTCAAGATCCAGGCCAACATGGATCCCAAGCATCGCGACCGCATCGCCTTCCTCCGGGTGTGCTCCGGGCGGTTTATTCGCGACATGTCCGTGCTCAATCCGCGCACCGGCCGCACGGTCCGTCTATCCTCGTCGCACAAGCTCTTCGGCCAGGAACGTTCGACGGTGGACGAAGCCTGGCCGGGCGACGTCATCGGCCTGGTCGGACACGACACCTTCGGCATCGGCGACACGCTAACGGACGATCCGGCGATCGTCTTCAACGAAATCCCGCGCTTTCCGCCCGAGGTTTTCGCCTTCCTTTTCAACCCGAGTTCGGCCGATGCCAAAAAATATCGCGCCGGAGTGGAGCAGCTGTTGCAGGAAGGCGTCGTGCAAAGTTTCGTTCCGCGTCATGCCCCGCCCGGCTCGACGCTGCTCGCCGCCGTCGGCCCGCTCCAGTTCGAAGTCGTGCAATATCGGTTAAAAAGCGAATATGGCGCCGAATCGCGTCTCGAAACCGCGCCCTGGCAGATCCTGAAATGGATCGAGCCCCACCCTTCGCTCAAGAATCCGTCGGCGCTCATTCTCGCCACCGGCGTGAGTTTGGGCGCCGATTCGCACGAGCGCCCCGTCGTTTTTTTCCCCAACGACTGGACGCAGCGTTATTTCACCGAGAAAAATCCGGAGCTCAAATTGCACGATTTGCCGCCGGAGGAAAAATAATT
This sequence comes from Opitutaceae bacterium, assembly GCA_049519915.1. Taxonomy (GTDB): domain Bacteria; phylum Verrucomicrobiota; class Verrucomicrobiia; order Opitutales; family Opitutaceae; genus DASRHD01. The sequence continues at coordinate 1,502 of JBEKQH010000315.1, read as the reverse complement.
TGATTCGGAAGCCATAAAGCCGGGAGAAAAGAACCGGCGAATCTTTTTTGAACTCATGGTATCATGGCTTCTAAATTTAGATTTAACTTCACTCCTTTGCTTTAAAAATTCTTTCTGCTCGCGCCTTACCCAAAAAAATTTCTTTTTTCACGCCATGCGTCTCTCGCATCTCATTTTTGCAACATTGATCGGTGTCTCGGCCCCCCAGGCGTTCGCCAAGCATCCGGCCGAAGCCGTCCGCCCGTACAAAGGCGCCATCGTGATGGATGCCGCCTCCGGTCAGGTGCTTTTTGAGGACAATGCCGACGAAGTCGGCCCTCCGGCCAGCGTGACCAAGCTGATGACCTTTCTCGTCGTGCAGGACCGCATCGCCAGCGGCGCGCTTACCCTGCACACGCCGGTCGCCATCACGCGCGAGGACGCCCGGATCGCGGGGCTGCGGGACAGCACCAACGTCCAACTGAAGGAAGGCGAAGCTTTCTCCGTCGACGAACTGCTCTTCGCCTTGATGATTCAATCCGCCAACGACGCCGCCAACGCGCTGGGCCACGCCGCCGCCGGCTCGCGCGCGGCCTTTGTCGAACGGATGAACGCCAAGGCCCGCGAACTCGGCTTGACGCATACCACTTTCCACTCGCCCAACGGGCTGCCGCCTCCCCGCGGCCAGTTGCCCGACCTGACCTCGCCGCGCGATCTCGCCGTCCTCAGCCGCTATCTCCTGCTCCACACGGACATTCTGCGCTACACGTCCGTCCGATCCCGCTCTTTCGGCGCCGGGGTGCGCATGCAGCTCGTCGCGATGACCAACCATAACCATCTCCTGGGCCGCATTGCCGGCTGCGACGGTCTCAAGACCGGTTTCACGAATGGCGCCGGTTTCTGCCTGGCCGCCACGGCACAGCGCGGCCGCCATCGCGTCATCGCCGTCATCATGGGTTCCTCCGAGGCAAAATTGCGCGACCTCAAGATGGCCGAGCTCATCGAAAAAGGCTTTGCGCGAATCCCGGCCGGTTCGGCCTTCGATAATTTCCCGCCGTCGCAACCGATCCCCGTCCCCGCAGCAGCCCCAACGACCGGCCAAACCGCGACAGCCAGCGATGTTTCTCCCGTTCACGCTCTGCCGCCCGAACCGTCTCCCGCCCCGTCCGCGACGACCACCGCCAATGGGCTGCCTTCCGCCAAGTTTCAATTCCAGATCAACTGATCTCGATTCATTCTGGCCCACCGGATCTTCTAACCGCAGATTTTTTTAACCGCAGATGGACGCGAATAAACGCGAATAAAAATACGGTCGGAGAAGGCACCATACCCGATCAAGGGTGGGCCAAAGGTATGGACACAATCTCGGCTCGCTGTTCCGACGGATTCGGCAAGCCCATCGACTAGTGTAGTGTCCCGCAAATAAGTGCCCATAAGCGCCGAGCCGGTAGGATGGCCGGATGTCACGAAAAAGTGTGCCGGTGGTTTTGACGGACGCGGAGCGCGTTCGCCTTGAGCAATGG
>JBEKQH010000314.1:0-3344 GCA_049519915.1 Opitutaceae bacterium | reverse complement strand
TCCACCGCGCCATCTTTACGCGTGATCTTCAGCGTGAGGTCTTGCTGCGGCTTGATGTTCGCGTCGAGGCCGACGATGTCGTAAGTCTCCGTGCCGTCGAGCTTGAGCGTCTGCGCGGTCGTGCCTTCCTTGAACTGCAGCGGAAGCACGCCCATGCCGACGAGATTGCTGCGATGGATGCGCTCGAAGGATTGGGCCACCACCACGCGGACCCCGAGGAGATTCGTGCCCTTGGCGGCCCAGTCACGCGAGGAGCCGGTGCCATATTCCTGGCCCGCCACCACGATGAGCGGCACGCCGCGCTTCTTGTATTCCACCGCGGCGTCGTAAATCGGCAGCTTGACCCCTTCGGGTTGGAGGAGCGTGTTGCCGCCCTCTTCGCCGCCCAGCATGAGATTCTTGATGCGGACGTTGGCGAACGTGCCGCGGGTCATCACCCGATCGTTGCCGCGACGCGAGCCGTAGCTGTTGAAATCCTCGAAGGCGACCGCTCAGTCCGTGAGGTGCTTTCCAGCCGGCGAGGTTTTCTTGATCGCGCCCGCGGGTGAAACATGGTCGGTCGTGACCGAGTCGCCAAAAATGCCGAGCGGGCGGGCGCCCTTGATCTCGGAAATTGCGCCGGGAACCAGGCTGAAATTTTCAAAAAACGGCGGTTCCTGAATATAGGTCGAGTTCGCATCCCACGCGTAGACGTTCCCCGTGCTCGCGGGAATCTCGTTCCACTTGGGGTTCTGAGCGGCGAAGTCGCGATAAAGCCGGGCAAAGACGTCCGGATGCAAGGCCCGTTGCATCTCGTCGCGGATTTCCGCGAGCGTGGGCCAGAGATCCCGCAGGTAGACCGCCTCGCCGGACCGGCCGGTGCCGAGCGGCTCCGTCGAAAGGTCGATATCCACCCGGCCCGCCAGGGCGAACGCGACGACCAACGGCGGCGACATCAGGAAGTTGGCCTTGATGCTCTGGTGGACGCGCGCCTCGAAATTGCGGTTGCCGGAAAGGACACTCGCGGCAATCAGGTCGTTTTTCACCACCGCCTCCTCGACCGGGGCCGCGAGCGGGCCGGAATTGCCGATGCACGTCGTACAGCCATAACCCACGAGGTTGAAGCCGAGCTGGTCGAGATAGGGCTGCAATCCCGCGCGGTCGAGGTAGTCGCTGACGACGCGCGAACCGGGCGCCAGGGAGGCCTTGACCAGCGGATTCACGCCCAGGCCGCGCTCGACCGCTTTCTTGGCCAGCAGACCGGCGGCGAGCATGACACTTGGGTTCGACGTGTTGGTGCAGCTCGTGATCGCCGCGATCAAGACCGAACCATGGCGAAGGTCGCCTTCCAGCGGCCGACCCGGCGCCGGCACCCGGTCGGGGGTCGGGCGGTTGTTGGTCATTTCACGTTCGGTGACCGGATTGGTGGCACAGGTGGCGGAGTGCTTTTCGGAAACCGGCGCCTGGCTGCCGCCCCCCGGGTGGGAAGGCCCTCGCCCGTTGGCAGCCACATGGATGGTCTTGGCCAGTTCGGCCGCCGGCTTGCCAAAACCGTTTTCGGCCACGGCCCGCGAAAAGGTGGCCACGAACTCCTGCTTGAGCTTCGGCAGCTCGATGCGGTCCTGCGGGCGTTTCGGGCCGGCCACGCTCGGCACGACCGTGCCAAGGTCGAGTTCGAAGTCCTGCGAATAGTCGATCTGCCCTTTTTGCGGAACGCCCCAAAGTCCCTGCGCCCTGTAATAGGCTTCATAGAGCGCGACATGCTCGGCGCTGCGTCCGGTGTTGCGAAGGTAGGTCGCGCACTCGGCGTCGATGGGGAAGAAGCCCATGGTCGCGCCGTATTCGGGCGCCATGTTGGCGATGGTGGCGCGGTCCACGACCGGCAACGCGGCCGTGCCGGGCCCGTAAAATTCGACAAATTTTCCGACGACCTTCGCCTTGCGCAGAAGCTGCGTGACGGTAAGCGCGAGGTCGGTCGCGGTCACGCCCTCGCGCAACGCGCCCGTGAGGTGCACGCCGACGACATCCGGGGTGAGAAAATACACCGGTTGGCCGAGCATGCCCGCTTCGGCTTCAATGCCACCCACGCCCCAGCCGACGATACCGAGTCCGTTGATCATGGTGGTGTGCGAGTCCGTGCCGACCAAGGTGTCGGGATAGCACACGCCGGCCGCATCCGTCAGCACGCCTTTGGCCAGGTATTCGAGATTGACCTGGTGCACGATCCCGATGCCGGGCGGCACGACCTTGAAGGTGTCGAAAGCCTGCATGCCCCATTTCAAAAACTGGTAGCGTTCGCGGTTGCGCTGGAACTCGATCTCGAGGTTGCGCGCGAAGGCTCCGGCGCTCCCGTTCGCATCCACTTGCACGGAATGGTCCACGACCAGATCGACCGGCACTAGCGGCTCGATGATTTTTGGATTCTTGCCGAGGCGCGCCACGGCTGAGCGCATCGCCGCAAGATCGACCAGCAAAGGCACACCCGTGAAGTCCTGCAGCACGATACGCGCGACCACAAACGGGATTTCCTCGGTGCGCGGCGCCTTCGCGCCCCACCCGGCCAGCGCGCGCACCGCCGGCTCCGCCACCCGCCGGCCGTCGCAATTGCGCAATAGCGACTCCAGCACAAGGCGGATCGAGACCGGCAGTCTCGAGACGTCGAACCCGGCCGCCTTCAGCGCAGGCAACGAGTAGAATTTGTGCGGCGCGCCGCCGGCCGAAAAGGTCTGGAGGGTGTGGAAAGGATCGGGAGAGCTCATACAACGGAAAGACGGAAGGGCTGAAAGACTGAAGCCGAGAAGCGCGGAAACTTAACGACTGAAAACTGAAGCAAAAGAACTTTCATAATTATGTTTTTCAGCCTTTGGCGGCCAGCGCCGCCTTCACGGCCGCGAAATTCGGCAGGTCCTTGGGCGTGGGCGTTTGTTCGGAATATTTGATCACGCCGTCCTGACCGACGACAAAGGCCGCGCGCGCGGCGGTGTCGCCGATACCGGCCAGCCCGGGGAAAAGGACATCATAAGACGTGGCCACGGTCTTGTTAAGATCGCTGAGCAACGTCAGCTTGATGTGGTTGGCCTTGGCCCAGGCTTCCTGGGCGAACGGACTGTCGACGCTGATGCCATACACGGTAGCCCCCAGGTCGGCATACCCGCCCAGGCCGGCCGTCAGGTCGCACATTTCCTGCGTGCAGACGCTGGTGAAGGCGAGCGGGAAAAACAGCAGCACGGTCTGTCTCTGGCCAAAATTGGCGCTGAGCGTGACGTCCTTGAGGCCGTCCGCAGTTTTGGTCTTGAGCGTGAAGTCAGGAGCTTTCGATCCGATGGCGAGTGGCATGTTGGGAGAGAATGACCGTGTTTTAGTAT
>JBEKQH010000313.1:0-3357 GCA_049519915.1 Opitutaceae bacterium | reverse complement strand
GGCTCATTTCGGGACGCCAGGACGAAGCGCCGGCGTCTTAATCTGGGACTCGCAACCACATGGATTTTACTGGGATATTTGGTGGCAAGCACAGGGGGGAACCGGAACGGATCGGCCGGTTTTCATAGCGGCATGCCTTGGTGGGTCTACGCTTTGACCCAATGCAAAGCCATTGTGCATTATCTTGGACTGTCCTTTTGGCCGCGTTCCCTGGTCTTCGATTACGGAACCGCCGTCGTCCAACAGGTCGGGGAAATCACACCCTATGCTTTGGTCGTTGTCTCTTTGGCCCTCGTCACCGTCGTCGGGCTGGTTCGCTGGCCAGCCGTTGGATTCGTCGGCGTTTGGTTTTTTGCCATTCTTGCCCCGAGTTCCAGCGTGGTCCCGGTGGTTACCGAGACCATGGCGGAGCAACGCATGTACCTGCCGCTCGCCGCCGTCGTCGGGCTGGTCGTGTTCGCACTTTACACCTGGGCCGGCCGTCTGAGCGCCTGCGTCCTGCTCGCCTTGGCCGTCCTGCTGGGATTTCTCACCTGCCAACGCAACCGGGACTATCAAAGCGTTGAATCCATATGGCGCGACACCGCGAACAAACGGCCAAACGACCCACGGGCGCACAACAACCTGGGAGAGGCCCTCTCCGAAGCCGGCCGGACCGCCGAGGCCCTCCAGCAGTACCAATGGGCGGCGCAACTAAACCCCGCGGAGCCGGATTACCGCCGCAACCTGGCTTCGGCTTTGTCCAGCCTCGGCCGCACCCAAGAGGCGTGCGAGCAGTTCGAAGAGGCGCTGCAACTGAAGCCCAACGATGCCAAAACGCATTTTAACTACGGGCTGACCTTGATGAAATCGGGGCAGCCCGAGAAGGCGATCAACCAATACAATGAGGCTCTGCGCCTCGCTCCTGACTACGCCGAAGCGCACAATAATCTGGGTATCGCCTTTGGACAGACAGGACGTATCCCGGAAGCCATCTCACAATTGGAAGAGGCTGTCCGGCTCAATCCCGACTACGCGGAAGCGCACAACAATCTGGGCTTTGCCTTTCGGCAGATCGGGCGGCTGGAAGCGGCTCTGGTCCAGTTTAAGGAGGCGCTGCGCATCAATCCCGATTTTGACGAGGCCCATAACAATCTGGCGCTGGTGTTGGACAAATTGGGGCGGACGGCCGAGGCCGTCCAGCAATACCAAGACGTCCTGCGGCTCGATCCCGACTACGCCGACGCCCACTTTAACTTGGGAAAAGCGCTGGCCTTGCTGGGCCGGAGGCCGGAGGCCATAGCCCAATTGCAGGAGACCTTGCGGCTCAAACCCGATTTCGCCTCGGCCCGCGATCTACTGGCCCGACTGCAAACGCCCTAGATGCCCGTCGGGCTTCGCCCACGGGCTCCTGAACCGCCCATTTCCCCTGAAAATTCTTTCTATTTCCGGGCTCCGGCCCCATTATTTGCCAGGCTGCTCGGATGGGTTTTAACGCTGCAGGCTAAGCAAAATGACCCGGCCAGATGCCCCGATTTGTCAGACGGCCTATTCTCCCACCATGAAAAAAATCAGCGCCATCATCGCCTGCTACCGCGACGAGCCCGCCATTCCTATCATGTATGCGCGACTAAAGGAAACCTTCCAGCGCATTGGCGTCGCTTACGAGATCATCTATGTCAACGATTGCAGCCCCGATAACGCGCGGGCCGTGCTCGCCGAGCTCGCCGCGCGCGACCCTGGCGTGGTCGTGATCAATCACGCCCGCAATTTCGGCTCCCAGAACAGTTTCACCAGCGGGATGCAAATCGCCACGGGCAATGCGGTGGTCTGCCTCGACGGCGATTTGCAGGATGAGCCCGAGGTGATCGCCGCTTTTTATGAGAAATGGATCGAAGGCTACGACGTCGTTTTCGGACATCGAGTGAAACGGGGCGAAGGGGTGGTCCGGCGGGCGTTTTACAAGATGTTTTACCGGGTTCTCCACGCCATGTCCTATGTCAACATCCCCGTCGATGCCGGCGATTTCGCCTTGCTTGATCGCAAGGTGGTGGACGCGCTCAATGCGTTGCCCGAAAAAAATCGTTTCATGCGCGGCCTGCGAAGCTGGGTCGGTTTTCGCCAGATCGGCGTTCCGATCGATCGCCCCGAGCGGATGTTCGGGCGAAGCACGCTCTCTTTTACCCGGTATTTTGCCTTCGCGCGCAAGGGCATCCTTTCTTTCTCTTACGTGCCGTTGGATCTCATCATGTGGTTGGCGATGGGAATCGTTTCCCTGGCCTTCCTGGGCGCCATCGCGCAGGTCATTTGGCGCTACGCGCATCCCGAGCGAGTACCGACCGGCTTCACCACCGTCATTATCATCGTTCTTTTCCTGGGCGGCGTGCAGCTGCTCTGTCTCTCGGTCATAGGCTCGTACATCTCCCACATTTATGACGAAGTGAAGAATCGTCCGGCTTTCATCGTCGAAAGCATTCTGAATGATCCGAGGAAAAAGGCGAAGGACGCCTGAGCGTTCCGCCGGAAGAGCGATCATTCATGAAAAAGGGGCTCATCACCGGGGGGAGTGGATTCGTCGTGGCCATCGCCGCCCTCTTGCTGGCGGGCTATTTTTATATGGCGGTGAGCGCTTCGCGCACGCAGACCACAACCTTTGACGAAGGGGTGCACATCACCGCAGGTTACAACGCCTGGAAGCTGCACGATCATCGCTTTGATCCTGGCAACGGAGATTTTCTGAAACGGTGGGCCACGCTGCCGCTTTTGTTTTCCAAGCCCCACTTTCCTTCCTTCGACAGCGAAAACTGGCGCACGGCGGTGTTTTTTGTGTTTAGTCGCGATCTGCTCTTCCACGCCGGAAACGATCCCGGCTCGATCCTGCTCCAGACCCGCAGCATGGTCGCCCTCCTCGGCGTCGCCTTGGGATTTTTCGTGTTCGCCTGCTCGCGCCGCCTGTTCGGAGACGCCGGCGGCCTGATCTCGGTCGCTCTCTTTGCGTTTTGCCCCAACATGCTCGCCCATGGCGCCCTGGTTTCGACGGACCTGACGCTGGCGGCCACGCTTCTGGCCTCCGCCTGGTTTATATGGCTTCTGCTTCATCGCGTAAGCTGGCCCATCCTCGTCGGCAGCCTGCTGGCGTTTTCCTTGCTCGTGATCTCGAAGATGACCGCCGTGTTGATCGCGCCCATCGCCGTTATTCTGATCGTCGCTCGACTTTTTAATCACGAGCCTTGGCTCTGGCAGTTGAGAGGAAACCGGTCCGTCGCCACCCGCGGCCGGCAATCGGTGGCCCTGTTGGCGCTCATCGTTCTCCACGGCTTGGCCGGCTGGGGCACGATCTGGACGGTGTTCGACTTCAAGTATGTGGCCCGGGGCAAT